>JANOXY010000791.1:0-16182 GCA_031418675.1 Pseudomonadota bacterium | reverse complement strand
CTGCTCCAACCAGCAATCAAACGAGCTCTGGGCACGCGCAGCTGCCGCCGGTGCATCGCTGCGCGCGGTCTTGGCCAAGGCGTCCATCAGCCGCCCACGCGCAGTGCTCAGCTCCCCGACATAACGCTCTTTTAAAAAGGCGCTACGCAATAGCAGGTCATCCGGGGCCGTGGCTTGGCCCGCACCGGCTGCCGCCGCACGCGCCGCATAGGTCGCCGCGTCGCGCGCATCACCCTGCGCACGCTCGGCGTTCGACAAGGCCTGGTAATCGCTCGCCAAGCATTGCTCGAACGTTCGCGCTGTGCCCCCAGCCGTATCGGTCGCAGCAAGCGTCGACGGTGTATGCAGCGCGAGAAAAATGGCCGCGGCCAGAGCCGTGCCGCCGTGTATGTAATTAATCATGCCGAGGTCTCTCCTGAAGGGCGGGGCACCGGCCGTCACGCGGCTGCGCGCGGCCGGACCAAATCAAAACGAAGTGCACACTGGCCTAGAAGTTGAAACCAATACCCAAGCCATAGGGAATGGTGCCGTCATTGCAGCATTCGTCGATCGGCATTTCATAAGCCACATTGGCGAAAATGAACGTGCTTTCGTTGACGTAATATTTCACGCCCAGCTCAGGTCCAAACAGCGCATCGTCCGACACGGCCGCGCCATACACTCCACCGATGTTCATACCCAGATACGGCTGCCACTTGGCCAGATCCCACTGATAAGCGGCCTGAAACATCGTGCGTGAACCGAGCAGGGTGTGGTCGCCGTTGTCATTGACCTGCAGGCTCTGTTTGACACTGAACAGCCAGTTCTTGGTGTAGTAGTAACCCAGTGAGCCGCCCAGACCGAAGTTCGAACGGTCGAAATCGGTATTCGACTGCCCAGTACCGGTTAAGGTCGCCTCGTAATTGCCAGCATGGGGACCCGGATCGAGCGTATACGGGGGCATGCCCTCCTCGGCAACGGCGATATGACCCATCGCCACCAGCGAAACTGCGAATAATGACTTGTTCATGCTTAACTCCGTCCCGCGTGAATGTGGGGTGGTTCCGGGTGTCGGGGCTTACACCGGGGAACTGCGATCCGCGACTGAGTCGCGGCACTGTGTTCGATATGAAGTCATCTCCCACACGCGACTCGGTTTGATAGCCTCGCGCGAAATCAGAGGATGGACTCGCGGGACGCAGCCTGGGGCCTCACACCCGCAGCGTCGGTGCGTTGCCACACGTAGGTCCGAATACATTCGCACGTTAGAAACCGTCGACAAGACACTTCCTGTGAACATCAATGTGCGAATAAGTTGACTTCGCACCTGCAGCGATTCTAACTATTCCCAGCTCAGCGCCGGCAGTTCATGAAAGATGCGGCGCGTGCCGACTATCCACTGCTGCTTCAATTGCTCGAAGTAAGGGTCCCCGGCGTCAAAGCGACGCTTCATGGTCACGGCCAGACTGTCGCGCTCGTAGCACAGGAGATCGATAGGCATACCGACCGACAGATTGCTGAGCATGGTCGAGTCGTAGGACACCAGCACGCATTTGGTCGCGTCTTCCAGAGTCGCGTCGAGGGTAATCCCTAGGTCCAGTATCGGCTTGCCGTATTTGGCTTCACCGGTGTGCAGAAAGGCGGTCTGCTCGCCGGCTTCAATGAAATTGCCTTCGGCGTAGACGCGAAACAGCGCCATGTCCTGGCCTGCGATTTGTCCGCCCAGAATGAACGACGCGTCGAACTTCAAGCCGCTCGCTTCGAGATACGGGCTGTCGCGGCATTCAATGGCACGCATGGCGTCGCCGATCAGGTTGGCGACCTCGAACAGTGAGCCCGCGCTCCAAATATGCGGCGGAAGTTCATTGGCGCGCTGACGCAAAACGCTGATTACCGCCTGGGTGCCGGCCAGTCCGCCCGAACTCAGCAACACCAGCACGCGATCGGCGACGCGCTCGAACACGGTCATCTTGCAGAATTTGGCGTAATTATCGACGCCGGCATGGGTACGAGAATCGCTGGCGAGTATCAGTCCCTGTGCGAGCTTGACTCCGACACAATAGGTCACTGGCGGAAGCTGACGACCTTGGCGTCACTGCTGCCGTCCGGCTCGACCACGTCGGTCCACACTTCAAACGCTTCCAGGCGGCTGCGCCCCAGTTGCGCTTTCGAGGCCTCGCGGTCCTCCAGCAGTTTGGGGTACAAGCCGAGACTCGCATTGACCAGGAAACGTTAGTCGTTTACGAGTCCGACCTCAAACGGCCGCGCCGATCCATACAAGACCAGCTTTAGCGCATCGTCGACCTCCGCGGAAATGCCGTGGGCGCGACTGAAATAATTATAGGTTCCTTGCGGTAGCACTCCAAAAGTGCAGCGGCTTCCCAGAGCGGCGTGCGCTACTTCGTTGATGGTGCCGTTACCGCCGGCGGCAATCTCGATGCCGTGACTTTGACTGGCGAGACTCGCCATTTCGCGTGCCACCTCGGTGATCCGTTGAGGGTCATCGACTTCCATAATCTGGTAGCAGCGCCCGGCTGTATCACAGGCGCGCCTGATGGCCGCTAGCACCACCAAAGCTGTTTCGACGCCAGCCGCATCCCACGTGGTCGCGTCGCTTACGAACCCAATTTTACCGGCGGGGGTTGCCCTTTCCAGGCCGCTACCGCCGGCGTCGTGTCTTTCCCGCCGCCGGTCGCGAAAGACAACTGCGTGGCAAGCCGGAAAAAGTTTGCGGACCACCGGGCACGAGATATGTCCGCCTGGCTAGGGCTGGTGCCCAGGCAGTATTGGACTGGTGGCAAATCCGGCTTAGGTGGCACCAGAAATTATGGTGACGGGTATCTTCGAATGATGGTGATTCAGGGCATTCGAGATCTTATGATCCATATGAAGCGCGATAAATCGCAGATGGGCGTCTGGCTCGAAAAACTCTAGAAACGGAGCCATCCGTATGTCGCGCTGATAGCGCTGGCCAACAAGATCGTGAGGATCTGCTGGGAGGTCTTAACTAACGGCAGCGAGTATCAAGCGCTCCCGAGCCAACCTGGTGTGGCCTGACCATAGTCGGTCGCGTCGAAACGATTTACTCTCTTGTCCTGCGAGCCCTGATCTTAGATGACACAGAACCGTTGACCGGCACGCCGACAGCCCGAGTAAACATTCAGGCTTCGTGACTGAACGCTTTAGGGGGCTCGGTGGGCGCTCATTCCATCCAAGCCAGCAGCTGTGTGCTGCATTAATAGGCCGGATACATTGACGCAAACGTAGTTCTGCGCGTTCTGTCAGGTTGGCGCCGGATCGCGGACAATTGACGCATGATAGAAACTCCTGACTATCGCGGATATCGATTTCCGCGTGAAATCATCGGTCGAGCAGTGTGGCTGTATCACCGGTTCACACTGAGCTTCCGTGACGTTGAAGATCTATTGTCCGAACGTGGCATTTCTGTCTCGTACGAGACAATTCGTCAGTGGTGTCTCACCTTTGGACCCGAGTACGCTCGTCGAATTAGGAAACATAAGGGGCCTCGCGGTGACCGATGGTTTCTCGATGAGGTCGTCGTTTCAATTCAAGGAAAGCGTCGTTACCTTTGGCGAGCCGTGGACCAAGATGGCGATCTGATCGAGGTCCTCGTGCAAGACCGCAAGGATACCAGAGCGGCTAAGCGCTTCTTTCGAAAGGCGTTGCGCCCACAATTCAGCGTTCCTATTGAGATAACATCGGATAAGCTCGGCAGTTACGCCGCAGCCAAACGCGAGGTAATGCCGTCGGTGCCGCACTGCCAAGATCGATATGCGAATAATCGCGCGGAAGTTTCTCACGAGCCCACTCGAGAGCAAGAGAGGCAGATGCGCGGGTTTAGATCCGACGGACACGCGCAGCGGTTTCCAAGCGTGCACGGTCAAGTCAACAATCTGTTTCGTCTCGGTCGTCATCTCCTCGGAGCGAAGAACTATTGTGAACTACGCTCCAGGGCATTTCTCACTTGGTCGGAGGTGACATGCGCCTGCTGATTGACGATGATTCTACTTGGTCGAAAGATCGGGCCTGCGCCCAACAACCTGACAATACCATCTGAATAGCGTCTGTCACCGAATGCTGGTTCCGGCCTCAAATTGAACCACCGTGCCGGCGAATCGGTGAGCCAGATGATATCGCTCAACTAGCAAGGGCGACGCTGCTTGTGAGCTGACCGGAACGGCTCACTGAATTGTTGGCGCGCGACTTGAAAATGGCTCAATTTCGCGTTGGCGCCAACACTCCTTCACTATTGCTATCTCCGAGCGGCGTAACGTGCGACCTAGTTTTGGCGCACTACGGCGGAATCACATTCTTGCGTAGCCGGCTTCTCTTTGACTCCTGATTGCAAGGACAAAAACCGTGTCCATCGCCTCCAGGTAGCTATACAGGGCGACATAGCCGCGACTACTTCGGCCAATAACCAATTCCCGGAAATTCTCCGAAGCATGCCTTCCGATGTGAGGATTGTGTTGAAGCACATCAATCGCCTCGATTATCTCCATCACCCGTTCTGCTGCGTTCCCTACGTCGTGCTCGATGAGATGATCCAGAATTCGGTCCAGATCTTCCTGGACTTCTGGTGCGAGCTCGACTTGCGTCATTCAGAGTGTGAAATCTTTCTGGCTCTCGGGTGCTTAGCAGATTTCCCGGCGACACGATCTTGGAGATAGTGGCGCATCTTTTCCCACGGAATCGTCTTTCCGGACGCGGCCAATTCAGCAAACCGTGCCTCAGCAACGTTTTGAAAGTCCGCGAACCTTTCTACTTGGTCAGCTTTCTCTTTAATCGCCTCTAGTATGAAGCCATGGGCGGTTATTCCAGCCCGTTCAGCCGCGTCGGCGACACGTGCCTTCAAATCGTCCGGCAATCGTATAGTTGTCGTGGACATGTGGATCCCTCAAGGCGAGGCTCGAAACGTAGCACATGGGTGCTACATAGAGAAAGCTCAAGATCGCAAAATATCGCTTCCAGCGACGCGAAGTAAGGTCTCTAGTATTTCTTTAACGCCGTTGAATCCATTGCCACAGTTTTGCCACAGTGCGAACGCAAATCAGCGCGATTGAACGTGATGCAGCGTGAGGCTATGTGACTGTTTTAATTTATATTACGATGTAACTTGTTGAACCCAATAGGGTGTGAAACCGCTTTCGGGAGGCAGGGGTCGCAAGTTCGAATCCTGTCACCCCGACCATTTAATCAAGCATTTGCGCTTTATTTATCGTTTCTCAGGCGCTCCGTACGGAACTGATACGGAAACCGCGCCCGAACTTCACGCCGATTGCCGGAGTGATTGCTTCTACCTCGCCTCCCTCGGCTTGATGCCGGTCGGTTGGCTCACTACCCCTTTAGCCAAATCAGATGTAGGGCGGGAATTAGCTGCCGATTGAATCTTTGTTGTTTTGCACCGGAACCTGATCCACCGGGGGTGCGGACAAGGACTTGGACTGGTTTAGGTTACATATCCGAGATTCGCGCGGTACTCCATGGGACTGCATGAACCCAGTGAGATTTTGATCCGCTCGCCGTTGTACCAACGAATGTATGAGTCAACCTCAGCGATGAAGTGCTCAATGGTCGTGCTCTGCCAGCTCCTTGGGTAGAACAGCTCATTCTTCAATCGGCCGAAGAAACCCTCGCATGCCGCGTTGTCTGGCGAGCAAGCCTTGCGGGACATCGAGCGGACCAGACCTGCGCCATCAATTCGAGACAGCCAGCCCGGCCATCGATAGTGGGCGCCGCGATCGGAATGCACGACGGGTCGGTCAGGACCGTTGGCAGTCGTCTCGATGGCCGTGTCGAGCATGGTGTTCACGAGTTCAGCGTCTGGGCTTGTCCCCAGCGACCAGCTGACGACCAGACCGTCGAAGCAATCGATGATGGGTGACAGATACACCTTGCCGGCCGGGATCTGGAACTCCGTCATGTCGGTGAGCCACTTCTGATTTGGCGCGGCCGACCGGAAGTCGCGATTGATCAGATTCTCCGGCGCAGGACTGATCTCACCCAAATAAGAGCCGTACCGGCGCGGCTTTGGTGTGGCCGCGATCAAGTTCTCCTGCTTCATCAGACGCCGCACTACTTTCTCCGAGAAAAAGATGCAGATCTGTCGCAACGACCCGTGCATCCTGCGGTAACCGTAGCAACGACGATTCCTCTCGAAGATCTCGGACAGTCGACTGCGCACGTCGACATACCGGTCCCCGAGGCGGATCTGGCCGCGGTGGTAGAAATAAGAGCTGCGTGCCAGGTCCAACGCCGCCAGTAGCTCTTTGATGGCATGAGCCGGTCTCAGGGCGTCAACCAGCATCGTCTTCTCCCGATTGGTCAAGAGCTGCAGGTTGACGCCCAGGTCTTTTTTTATGATTTCGTTGGCCTTCTTGAGCAAGTCGTGCTCTAGCTGAAGTCGTCGCAGCTCGCCTTTCAGTGTTTCCAGTTGTTGTTCCAACTGCGCCTTGTCCAGATCGGCCGGCGGTTTGCTTTGGCGTTTCATCGATGCAGGCGCCTCTCGACCGAGTAGCTGATTCTTCCAGGTGTACAAGGTTTCCCTCGAGACGCCCAGATCCTGCGCGATGGCCTGCGCCTTCCCCTGCCGTGTACAGAGGGCAATCACGGCTTCTTGCTTTACTTCCAGGCGGCTCGGCATGGCCCGACTGCGCCCGACACTGCGCTGACGGAGCTCTGGGTGCCGCTCGTCAATCCAGCTCTGCAACAAGGGCCGACATGGATAGCCCAGCGCTCTCCGGGTCCAGTCGATGCAGCGTCCATGGTGGAGAAAATGATCGACAGCAGCCTGCTGTTGCGCCATCGAGCACTTCGGCGCACGGTGAAATCCCTTCGCAAGGTCGCCTCGCTGCTCATGTTCCCGGTACCAGCCCTTTAACGCGTTCGTGGTCGGATAACCCAATTGCCGAATCGTCGCCTTCACGCGCTTGCCCAGCTTGATGTAGCGCTCGACTGCGCGAATCCTCTCGTCGTACGAGTACATGAACTACCTCCGGGTAGTCCAAGTCCTTGTCCGCACCCCCGGTGCATCGGTTTTCATTGCAAATCAACAGCGTTCGGAAGCGTACAGATAGACCCGACCTCCTCCAGTACGGTGAGCCCCGGCTAGACACTAAAAGACCCATTGCAGCCTTTATCGAAGTTTGGAGACGTAAATGGACTCGCTCGATTCGACGGATTTCGATTTTTGCGCCGCCCTTGATCAAGCTCCCCGACTTAGGCGCCCTCGGCGTTCCAATATCTGTCGCCTCACTCTGGCGCTAGTTGGCTTAACAAAGAAGAAAATCTTTCGGGCACGCTACCGACAGATTGCATGGAGTGCTTTTCTTATTTCGGCAGCGCTTGTCAGGACGGCCTACTCGGCCACGCTATTTGATGGAACCAGCATTCCGGAGCGACAAGGATGGTCAGTGTTTACAAGTAATGGGGGCGAGGAGAGATCGGGTCCAAGTGCATTGGTTTCGACTAAACCTAGCGGAACGTCGGAAGGCGAATTTTCAGTCGAAACAGCCGGAACGAGAATCCATCGCTATTCTTATGACACGCACTCCGATGAGTTAATCGCGACGATTCGAGTAAAGGTGTTAGCCTCTACCCACAACCCTTACGATTCTGGATTTTATTTCAGTCTGTCCGATAGTGGTTTACTTGGTGACCGAGCCAATAGCATTTACATAGCTCCTCAGGAAATCGGCTTTGCGGATGGGCTAGGTGATAGGCATGCGGTTGATGCGAGCCAGTATCACGAATACTCACTGCTATTCCGGGCCGGGCAGATAGGCGTATTTATCGATCAATCCGTGGCCAATATTCTTGACGGAGTCGCAGAACCCGTCCTCGCGCGAACGATAGCACCCAGCGATTCAAGTTTCACACCTGGAATAGTGGGATTCGGCGACGATAGTAATGACGGCGCGGTTGGTCCCGCAGGAAATTCGTCGTATGTGTTGGAGTTTGTCAGGGCTCAGAGTCTATCGTCCAGGCCAGCAAGTTACACAAAATCTGAGACGCATCGAGATAGGGCACCCAATACCCTTAGTATTGGAGAACCGGTAGAGGTAAGTTCTACCGAGCGGCAATAGACCATGCCCTATTGATGCGATAATTCGCTGGAGTTTAGACCCGCTCCTGAGTCTGCCTACTTAATTAGTTGTGGTGTGAAACCGTGCGGCGCCCTGCAACCTTAGTTAGACGGCGTCTTTCTGCGCCTTGCCGAGTCTGAACTTGGGAACCTTGCCTGACTTTCCTTTTAGCGAAGCGCCGGTACTCGGGTTACGACCAGGGAGTCCAAGAACTTTGCTGACATTGAACGTTTAAAAACTCCCCAACGAAACGGCCTCTTCGTTTTTCAGGGTGGATTTCACGCCACCAATCAGCGCCGCCAGCGAACGCGGTGCTGCTGCCTTGGAGATCTCTGCCTCCTTGGCGATGTGCTCGATCAACTCAGATTTAAGCATCGGTACCCCACGAAAAAATATCATTCGATGGTCAGCGCTTGGCGCATCCAGGGTGAAAAACACAGCCAAGAGCTAACCGCGGCAATTTCCTTTCAGCGCACCCAGGCTGTTGATCGTGCTGGTAGAACGTCCAGATAGACGGGTGGTATGTACAGCCTTACCTCCCAACCCGCTCCATGAGCAAAACGACTCCGTCGTACCAACCCATCACCATGTGATCCTTGCCAACCACAACCATCCGCGCACCTGCATCGGCATCGGCTCCCCAACTGCCACCTCGGTCGCAAAACCAGTGTTGGGCAACGCCGCTTTTGGCTGGATCGACGGCAAACTGAGTAAAAAAAGCGGAGAACTCGCTCTTACCCGTATCGAGAGTATCGTCGGATGTAACCGGAGCAAGGCGTGGGCCATCACACTTGTCGTTGGCGGTAAATTCCGCACTCGCCATTTTGGTCCAAAAGAGTGATTCAGCATTGATGGTGAATTCAGATCCCATTATCAAGGGATCATCTCGCGAAAAGACCGAGGGGCCGTCAGAAGTCAGCGCAACGCCGGTTACCCGCCATACGCCATACAGATCGTTGGGCTTGTCCGATACCTGATCCGGAACGGGCGTGCCTGTCGTTAGTTTTGCGAGTGCTCGGGTCTGGTTTCCGACCTCAGCGGCGTCTTTGTTCGTATCAGAACGGCCGTCACACCCGGAAACCAGCCAGACGAAACTTGCGACAAGTAGCGCGATGCTGAAGTGATTGAAACGCTCTAGTTCCCAGGCCATCAAACAAGCTTCCTTTGCCGCTGTCTTTCTCTCGCGCAACAGAATCGGAATTACCTTCGGATCCATTTTTTTTAGCAGCCTAGACCTTACTGTAGAGGTCTGCTTCGGCTTGGCGTCGGCGAACGAGACCCTTCATGACCTTGCCATCGTTTTTTACCCACTTCGCAAACTCAGCCTTGGCGCCAGCAAAATCCCCCAACTTGTGTTTCTTCGTCAGTGTGGCTGTGCGGATCGCGCCGGTGTTGTAATGGAACGAGACAAGGGCGTCCAACTGGTTTGATGTTGTCGGTGACGTCCCGACCGCCGCAGCCACGGTATTGGCATATTTTTGTAAATCGGCTTCAAACCTTGCATCGCACTGCTGTTGTGTCCACACGGTGTCCGGCGTGACATCGGGCCCGGTCGACCCCCACCCAATCGTCCAGGGGTGTCCGTCAGCGCTCCCCGGATCGGGATAGGCCTTATAGCGACCATCGGGCAGTGCTTTTTCGCATCCTTCAAATGCTTTTATCAACTTGATACCGGCGGCACCGATGCTCTTACCACCAAAGCTGCTTGTCGTTGGAACAATCCGCGTGGCTTCCTGCGCGCGGAGAGCGCCTTCGGCCAGGTCGCAGGCCTTGTCCAGCGCCACTACTTCGGCGCCACTAAATCCGCGTCCCAGCATTGTGCGCACAGCATCAAATATTGGCTTCCTGTTCATATTTGTTCTCCATTGCGTTGGTTGGATGGTCTGCGCCATCTGGCTTTTCACAAATGTAGCGTCGATCCCCTCTTGCGATTAGCACGACGAAAGTGACTGCTACCTAGCCGGCCACCTTTGCCACCAGAAATGTATCAGCGGAGGCCAATGCTGGCATAGCTCTGTTAATTATCTAAGTACTCGCGAGTAAGTCCCGGAATGTACAAAACAGTACCCATTCAATTGTTGAGTGCTAGTCGAGCCCGCCTGCCGATGCAGGCGTGGCACAGCCGCCCGATACGGCTCGGTATCGTGCCTGCACCAACAGGTGCCACCAATTTTTCCAATCTCAGGTCCATCAATGTATGCCACCAGCTTCGACGTTCGGCAAACGTGGCCAGGCGCTTCGGCACAAAGCGGTTCGTGAAAGTCGGGCCTATCCTCGCCTTTGATACCTTGATTCAGTGGCAGCGGTGACTCTACGACCGCCATTGGCACCGCAGCACCGGCACGGTGGCTCAAGCCAAGGCCGATGCCTGGTCCATTTTCCCCCAGCAGGTTTCGGGCCCCCGGTTATTCCTGACCATGGCAATGGTTGCCCTTTTGCCAACCGGGGGCCGGACAATGTGTGCGGAGGTGGTTCATAGGCTCGATCAGGCCTGAATGGGAACGGCAATGAAGCCAGCTCACCTGATCAAGACTAGCCAATGACTTGATGCCATGATGAACAAACAGATGCCGGGAATGTTCAGCTGCGCTGGCGCCCGTGCACAGGCAGCATGAAAGGAGGAAGCAGGCTGATGGGTTACCGTTTGGGCGTTGACGTAGGGGGCACCTTTACGGATCTTTTGCTCTTCAACGAGCGCGATGGCACATTCTGGCGGCATAAAACGCCGTCCACTCCGCAGGACAGTTCAGAGGGGATTTTGAACGGCGTCAACACAATATGCGCCGAAGCGGGTGTTGATGCGCGCGACATCGATTATCTGCTGCACGGCACGACGGTTGCGACCAACGCTGTGCTGGAGGGTAAAGGCGCACGAGTGGGGTTGATCACCACCGATGGCTATCGCCATGTGATGCAGATCGCGCGCAGCTATGTGCCCGGTGGATTGGCCGCCTGGATCATTTGGCCCAAACCGACACCGCTAGCCGCGCTTGAAGATACGCTGACGGTCAAGGGCCGGATAAATGCTGCGGGAGAAGAAATCCGCCCACTCGATGAGGCCGAAGCGCGTGCAGCGTTGACCCAGCTCAAGGCGCAAGGCGTTGAAGCCATCACGGTATCGTTCATCAATGCGTATGTGAACGGTGCGCATGAAAAGCGCGTCAGTGCGCTTGCACGCGAGATTATGCCGGATGTACCGGTCTCGCTCAGCCACGAAGTTTTGCCCGAAATGCAGGAATACGAGCGGACCCTGACAACGGTTGCCAACGCTGCCGTGCGGCCGGTGGTCAGCAGATACGTCTCCAACCTGCGCAACAAACTCGCCGCCAGGGGCATGCATGGCAAGCTGTCGCTGCTGCGATCGGACGGTGGGCTGATGTCGGCGCAAAAGGCCGAAGCGCATCCGGTCAACATCCTCATGTCCGGGCCGGCAGGCGGCGTGACTGGTGCGCTGTGGGTGGCCAAAAATGCGCGGCTCAAGAATATTCTGACCTTGGACGTTGGTGGCACGTCTACCGACGTGGCACTGATCGAAAATCTTCAACCGCGCCGGGTACGCACGACCGACGTGGGGCATTTGTCGGTGCGCGCGTCTTCGCTTGATGTGAAGACCGTGGGTGCAGGCGGCGGATCGATTGCCTATGTACCCGAGCTGACCAAGGCGTTGCGCGTTGGCCCGCAGTCGGCAGGCGCCGTGCCTGGCCCGGTCGCTTATGGCCAAGGCGGCCAAGCCCCAACCGTGACCGATGCCAACGTGGTGCTGGGTTATCTCCCTGAAAATCTGCTCGGTGGGTCGTTCAAGCTTGATCGCGAAGCTGCGACCAGGTCAGTCCAGACCATTGCCGATGCATTGGGCATTGATCTCATGGCGGCAGCACGCGGCATTATCGATATTGTGAACGAGAACATGTTCGGCGCCTTGCGCATGATCTCGGTGCAGCAGGGTTATGACCCACGTGATTTCGCCCTGATGGGTTTTGGTGGGGCGGGACCGCTCCACGTGAATGCTGTCGCACGCTTGATGGGCAGCTGGCCCGCCGTCGTGCCCGTTTCGCCGGGAGTGCTATGCGCGCTGGGCGATGCAACAACCCGCATACGCACCGAAACTGCACGCAGCTTCTCACGGCTTGCCGATCGCACCAAGCTACGGGATCTGATCGCGATTCTGGGCGACATGTCTGACCAGACCCAGGCCGAATTGCGCTCGGACGGCGTCGCAGACAACGCCATCGAAACCGAATTTGAAATCGACGTACGCTACGCCGGCCAGGCGTTTGAAGTGCCGCTGTCGGTCACGCTTGAGGCCCTTGAACGCGACGGCGTTGCGGGTTTGTTAGCGCGGTTTGATGCCGAACACCTCCGGCTGTTCACCTTCAACATGGAAACCCCGCACGAGATTGTGAACCTGCGAGCGGTGGCACTCGGGCCGGTGCTCAATCTGCCAGCATCCGAGCTGGCCACAGGGGATACCCATCCGCAGGCCGCCAAAATGCGCGACCATATGTTGTGGATGGATGGGCGCGCGCAAGCGGCAGTGGTCTATGATCGTTCAAAGCTGCGACGGGGCGATGTGATCCCGGGCCCAGCCATCGTAATCGAAATGGATGCGACTACGCTTATCGAGACTGGCTGTGTCGGCACTGTCGATGCGGTAGGCAATATCCTGATCAATCTGGCCTGAGGCGCAAGTCCGATGACTGCAACGATCATCCAAACCCGTGACACCCCGTTCAAGTCAGTCGCTATAGATCCAATCACACTCGACATTATCGAAAATGCGCTGCGCAATGCCCGGATCGAAATGGACGTGACTTTGGTGCGCACCGCCATGTCACCCGGTATTCGTGAACAAGGTGATGCCTTTCCACTGATTGCCGATCACACCGGCAAGATGATCGTCGGCCAGTTTGGCAGTTTTATCGGCGGCTTCCTCCAGCAATATGACGGGACGCTCGAGGATGGCGACATGATCCTGCTGTCGGATCCCTATAGCTGCGAAGGCGCCGTCAGTCATGCCAATGACTGGCTGGTCCTGCTGCCGGTGTTCAAGGATGGCCGGTTGATCGCTTACACCGCAATGTTCGGCCATATGTCCGACATTGGCGGCAAGGTGGTGGGCTCAATGCCGATCAGCGCCGGCTCTATATTTGAAGAGGGCGTGCGCATCCCGCCGGTCAAGATCTGGAAAAAAGGCGTCTACAACGCCGATCTGATCAAACTGGTGATGCACCAGACACGCAAGCCCGATTGGTGTCAGGCTGACCTTAACGCGCTAGTCGCAGCATGCCGCGTGGCGTCACGCCGGGTGATTGAGATGGCTGAGCGTTTTGGCGATGACGTGTATATCTCAGCCACTCAAGCGTTGCTGGCACGCAATCACCGCGCGATGAAGCAGTTGATAGCGATGGCGGTCGCCGAGACGCCGGTGAGCTTCGAAGATTATATTTGCGATGATGGTCTGGGCTATGGCCCATACAAGATCAAATGCACGATGTGGCGCGAGGGCGACAAGGTTGTGCTCGATTTTGCCGGCACCGATGCGCAGAGCCAAGCCTCGATTAATTTTTTCCTGAATGAAAACATGTTTCGGATGTTCTTTGGCATCTACATGATCATGGTTTTTGATCCGCAGATCCTGTTCAACGATGGGTTTTACGATCTGATCGATGTGCGCATTCCACACGGCTCCTTGCTCAAACCAAAATTCCCCGCCGCGCTGTCCGGGCGAACCCATGCGCTGGGTCGTATTTTCGACGTGCTCGGTGGACTGCTGGGCCAAAAGACGCCGGAGTTTCTGAATGCCGCGGGCTTCAGCTCGTCACCGCATCTTTTTTATTCGGGCAATGACAACAAGGGCGATTGGTTTCAACTCTTCCAGATCGGTTTTGGCGGCATTCCGGGGCGGCCCTTGGGCGACGGCCCCGACGGCCATTCACTGTGGCCGGGTTTCACCAACGTGCCCAATGAGTTTCTCGAACGGTATTTTCCGCTGATGATCGAGCGTTATGAGACCGAGGCGGACAGCGGCGGCGCCGGTTTGCACCGCGGCGGTAATGGCATTCACATGACCTATCGCTTTCTCGCGAGCGGCACGATTTCGATTCACGATGATCGCTGGTTTGTTCCACCATGGGGCGTCAATGGCGGCGAACCGGGTAAACGCGCGCGCAAGCTGCTCGAAAAACCCGACGGCACAACCACGATCATTGGCAATAAGGTCGAAGATGTCTATGTCGACGCAGGGGACCAACTTCATTTCATTACCTGGGGCGGCGGCGGCTGGGGCGATGCACTCGATCGCGACCCCGCACTGGTCGGCAAGGAGATCAGACAATGGTTGGTCAGCGTGGAAGGAGCCCGCTCCTACGGCGTGATCGCCAGTGCCAATGGCACCATTGATACGGCTGCGACCAACAAGTTGCGCGCCGACTTGCGCGCGACGCGCCCGGCATTGGAACTATTCAACTATGGCCCATCGCTTGCTGAACTGCGTGCGGCTTGCAAGCACGAAACGGGGCTGCCCGCGCCGATCCAACCGGTATGGTCGCAGGCGCAAGCCCCCGAGTGAGAGCGGACAATCACGACACGCTGCAATGCTTAAGAATCGGCGATATGGTGCAGGGATCGCCGCATTACGGAAATCTCAGCCGTGCTGCGCGGGTGGCGTGAAAACCCACTTGCTCAACTCAACCTGGACGATGTGATCCGATGGATAAACAAGGCGACCTTACCCGCAACTATACCGGTGTGTTCGACGGGCACCTGAGCTTCGGTGCCAGGCCAGCGCTCTTGATAGTCGATTTTGTGATGGCCTATGTTGACCCCGCTTCACCGCTTTATGCCGGCGTCGAGGATGCGTTAGCGAGCAATCAGAGGCTGCTCGCCGCGGCGCGCAAGGCGGGCATTCCGGTGTTTTTCACCAATGTCGAATTTGTCCCTGGCGGGACCAACGGCGGGCTGTTTTACAAAAAGGTCCCAGCGCTTTCGGCGTTCGATGCCGGATCACCCTACTGCAGATTTCCGCCTAGCTTGCAGCCCATCGCAGGCGAAGTGGTCGTGACCAAACAATATGCTTCCGCTTTTTTTGCGACGCCGCTCGCTGCACTGCTGGCCGAACGCGGCATCGACACACTGCTGGTGAGTGGTCTTTCAACCTCGGGCTGTGTGCGTGCGAGCGCGCTCGATGCCCTGCAGAATGGCTTTGCACCCTTTGTGGTGCGTGAGGCCTGCGGCGATCGCCACCAGGGCCCGCATGAGGCCAATCTGTTTGATCTGCAGGCCAAATACGCCGAGCTCATCTCGGAGCAGGAAGCCATTGCGCTGTTGGGGGTTTAGGTCGCGCTATTTTCCACCACTGCGTTCCATGCGGTTATGGCCGAGTCCCTGCTGTGAACGCGACGCAGAGGCGCACGCGCAGGTGCCACAGAAGCGTAGTTGTCGGCTCAGGCGAAATCTCCTAGGCTGGCGCGGGGTGGCCGTTACCGTAGTGGCCACATCTGTAGACCGGAGAGTGCCATGAGTAGCGCCACCACGATCGAAAGCCAAGCCCAGCATGCTGCCTTGCCGTCTGCCAATCACGACGAGTTTGCACGCCAGGAATTTGTACGCTCCTACAAACAATTCCTGGTCAAGCATGTGCACGGCGGCAACCGTGTCCGTTACGAGCAGGCGGTTAAACCCGCCTTCCAGCGCGAACATCAGCGCCCGCCCCGGGATCGCTTCGAAGTCAGAGAAGTGATGAGTCGCGACCCCTACTACCGCATGTTCAGCACGCTCTTGCGCACCAGTCAGGAAATGATGTGGTCGGCCTGCCAGAAACCAGTCGAACGAGCATTCAGCGCGTTGAACAAAAGCATTCAGGACCTCCCCGCCAATGTCGGTGGCAGCCTGCGACTCGATGCCAGCCTCGTCACACCGCGCTACCACACGGCAGTCGACATCCATTGCCAGCCGGGCGGGTATCACAGCGAGTTGGCGCCCGACGATGCTTCCTCCGGCATGGTCTACGACCGTGGTGTGCACCTCTATGCGATGGGTCAGATGGGCCCTTACAACGACGACATCGGCGCCAGCATCGTGCTGTGGCTGCAGCAGCAGC
>JANOXY010000790.1:0-24967 GCA_031418675.1 Pseudomonadota bacterium | reverse complement strand
TATGGCCGGGGAGCTCAATCGAATTCAACTTGCGACCGATAACACAAGCATCGGACTCTACCGGGCAGCGATCTGCAGTTCACTGGCGGCGATTTTTGTGTCCGGCATGTTTACCAACTATCTGAAGGCCGAGGTTCAACTATGGATGATTGCTTTGCTGGTCGCCTGCTTGCATGTCGCGCGCCTGAAGACAGCTGCGCCGGCGCGCGCTAGTAAGCTGGCAAGCCAAACGATGAGCGCGGCTGGTCGTCACGAGCATGGTCGCGCCTTCTGAGTGCCGTTGTGACTTGTGACGCACCCGCTGTCTGGCGTTGTCGGCGAGTCGTAAACTGGCGCCCGCAGGCGACGCCTGCCGGCCTGCCACCATGGCTAATCGAATGGCGGTACCCCTGGCGATCTTTCGACCAACCAGACGAACGCTGTAAAGCGTCATTTTTGGAGCCCAGCATTTCGCGATGAACAACATTCTCGTTACCGGCGGTGCCGGCTACATCGGCAGCCACGTGGTGAAACAGCTCGGTCGGGCCGGGCTGCGGGCAGTGACGCTCGATAACCTGAGCAAAGGCCATCGTGACGCGGTTTTGTCTGGCACATTGGTGGTCGGTGACACGGCTGATCGCGAGTTGGTGCTGCGCGTGCTGCGCGAAGAGGCCATCGATACCGTCATGCATTTCGCTGCTTTTACTATCGTGCCGGAATCGGTCAGCGACCCGCTGAAGTACTACGGCAACAACACCTGCGCGACCCGCAACCTGCTGCAATGCTGTGTCGAGGCAGGAGTCTCTCAATTCGTGTTTTCCTCAACCGCCGCGGTCTATGGCGTTCCGTCTGGCGATGGCATCTGTGACGAACACTCAGCGACCAGCCCGATTAACCCCTATGGCACCTCCAAGCTGCTGAGTGAACTCATGCTGGCCGATGTCTGTCGCGCACACGGCATGCGCGCCGTCATCCTGCGTTACTTCAATGTCGCCGGCAGCGATCCTGATGGCGAGATCGGGCAATCTACACCGGGCTCGACCTTACTCATCAAAGTTGCTGCCGAAGCGGTCGTCGGCAAACGCGAACATGTGCAGGTGTTCGGTACCGACTACCCGACCCCCGACGGCACCGGTATTCGCGACTACATCCATGTCACTGATCTCGCTAACGCCCATGTTGACGCCCTGCATTACCTGAATCGGGGCGGGGCGTCGGTCACATTGAATTGTGGTTACGGTCATGGCTACAGCGTGCGGGAAGTTCTCGATACTGTCCGCCGCTTGGGTGGACCCTTCAAAATCGTGGAATCGCCGCGTCGCCCCGGCGATGCACCCAGTCTCACGGCCCGTGCCGAGCGCGTGAAGGAAGTGTTGGGTTGGCAACCGCGATATGACAGTCTCGATACCATCGTCGAAACTTCGATGGCCTGGGAACGTAAGCTCGCACAGCGCGGCACCTAAATGATGACCGGCATGGTTGCGCGACTCCTTATCGCCTCGCTGAGCGTGCTCGGTCTGTTCTGCGCGCCGAATCTGCTGGCCGACGAGCAGTTGGCCCGCACGGTCGCCCGCATCAAACCCGCCATCGTTGGGATCGGGACATATTCGATCCTCAAACAACCCGCTGCGCGTTTGCTCGGAACCGGGTTCGTGGTCGGCGACGGTCTGCACGTTGCAACGAACTTCCACGTGGCTTCAGTTGAACTGGATACTCGCGTCAAAGAAAGCCTCGTGGTTTTTATTGATGTTGGCGCTGGCCACCACGGCCCTGGCTCGGTCCAGTATCGCCCGGCGCGCCTCACTGCGATTGACGAACAACACGACCTGGCGCTGCTTGAAATGGACGGCCCGGCACTGCCGGCGCTCGCCCTCGGTGGTGATATCGAAGTGCGCGAAGGCATGAGTATCGCCTTCACGGGCTTCCCGATCGGCGCTGTGCTTGGCCTCGTGCCGGTCACTCACCAGGGCATCGTGTCGGCGTTGACACCCGTCGCAACCCGCCCCGATAGCGCCAAACAACTGAGCGCTAACAAGATCGCCGCCTTGCGTGATCCCTTCACTGTCTTACAACTCGACGCCACCGCCTACCCGGGCAATAGCGGCAGCCCGGTTTATGCACACGATTCCGGCAAAGTGGTGGGCGTGATCAATCAAGTATTTGTCAAAGGCAAAAAGGAAGACATGCTGCGCGAACCGAGCGCAATTACCTATGCCATACCGATACGCTACCTCAGCGCGCTACTGGCGCCTCGCTAGACGCATCGTGCTGGCAAACTTCGAGGTGTCGCCGGTATGAGCTTTTTACTGCACGAAACCCTCGCCCATAGCGCCGCACGGGCGCCACAGGCGACCGTGCTGGTGCACGACAAGTATGGTGCGATCAGTGCGCAAAGTTTTCTGCAGCAGGTTGAGGCCCTCGCCGCCCGCCTGGTGGACCTAGGTATCGTTGCCAACGATCGTATTGGCATTTTTCTGCCCAAGCTGCCGCTGACTGCCTATGGCATGTACGCCAGTTGCGCGGCCGGCGGCGTATTTGTACCCATCAATCCGGTGCTCAAGCCCGCCCAGGTCGAGCACATCTTGAACGACTGCGATGTACGGGTGCTGATCACCAGCCCCGAGCGACTGGCCCAGCTCAGCGACATCTTGCCCACGTGCCGCAACCTGCATCACGTGCTGCTCTCTGAGCCCGCTGCCGAGTTGCCCGACCTGTCCGTCGCTGTCTCGGTCTGGGACAGCACGAACACGGCGCGAAGCTTGGTAAAGGTTCCGCGCATCGATAACGACATGGCGGCGATTTTATATACCTCGGGCAGCACCGGCCGTCCCAAGGGCGTGATCATTTCGCATCGTAATATCGTTACCGGCGCACGCAGTGTGGCCGAATACCTGGAGATCACCGCTCATGATCGCCTGCTCGCGGTGCTGCCCTTCAGCTTCGACTATGGTCTCAATCAACTCACCACGGCGGTATTACAAGGTGCCGCCTGCGTGCTGTTTGATTATCTGCTGCCGAGAGATGTTTTGAAGGCGTTGGAGCGCCATCGCATCACCGGGCTGGGTGCGGTGCCACCGTTATGGGCGCAGCTCGCGCCACTGGAGTGGCCCGAGGCGGTCAAGGAGCAGCTGCGCTACATCACGAATTCCGGTGGCGCGATGCCCGACGGCGTGCTGGCACGGTTGCGCGAAAGTCTGCCGCGCACCCGCCCGTTTCTGATGTACGGCCTGACCGAAGCGTTCCGCTCGACTTACCTGCCACCAGACAAAATAGACGAGCGCCGCGGTTCAATGGGCAAGGCCATCCCCAATGCACAAATCATGGTGGTGCGCGAAGACGGCACGCCGGCCGCAGTGAACGAGCCAGGCGAACTGGTCCATCGCGGCGCGCTGGTCGCGCTCGGTTACTGGAACGATCTCGAACGCACCGCTGCGCGCTACAAACCGGCACCGGGACAACCGGGCGGCATACCCTTGCCGGAAATGGCGGTGTGGTCAGGCGATATGGTGCGCAGGGACGAAGAAGGTTATCTCTATTTCATCGGGCGTAACGACGGCATGATCAAGACCTCCGGTTATCGCGTCAGTCCGGAAGAAGTGGAGGAAGTGATCTACGCGCTCGGCGGCGTTGAGACGGTGGCCGCCATCGGCGTGCCACATGTCGACCTGGGGCAGGCTGTTGTAGTGGTTGCCCGCCGCCTGCCAGGCAGCACCCTAAGCGAAGCCGATGTCCTGGCCGCCTGTCGCCGCACTTTACCCAATTTCATGCAACCTGCGCGGGTCGTGTTTCGTGATGACATGCCGCAAAATCCCAACGGCAAATTGAACCGTCAGCAGCTACATCACGATTACGCCACGCTCTTCAACGCCGATTGAGCGTCGACCCGGAAGCCAGCCGCCATGCATGCAGAACCCAATCGTCACGCCCGACTCGCGGACCTCGACGGCCTGCGCGGCGAGCTGCACATCAACGGCCAGCCCTTATCGCGCCTGGTTGAGCGGGTCGGCAGCACGCCCTTCTATGCCTACGACCGCGCCGCCTTGAGCGCGCGCGTGTCTGCGCTGCGCCAGGCGCTGCCGAACCAGGTCAAATTGCACTATGCAATCAAGGCCAATCCCATGCCGGCCGTCGTGCAGCATATGCGCGCGCTGGTTGACGGTTTCGATGTCGCCTCCCATCGCGAAATGCTGGTGGCCTTGGACAGCGGCATGTCGCCGCGCGAGATCAGCATGGCGGGCCCGGCCAAACAGGAGCCCGAGCTGCGCGCGGCCTTGGCGGCGGGCATCAGTATCAACTGCGAATCGAGTCTCGAACTGGAGCGCATCCATACCCTCGCCGGCGCGCTCGGGATCACGCCGCGTGTCGCGCTGCGCGTCAATCCCGGATTCGAGTTGAAGGGCGCCGGCATGAAGATGGCGGGCAGTCCCCGGCAATTTGGTATCGACGCTGCGCAAATACCCAAGGTCCTGGCGCGTATGCGCGAGCTGGCGATCACTTGCGAGGGCTTGCACATCTTCTGCGGTTCGCAGAACTTGAAATCCGAAGCCATCATCGAAGCAAACGCCCGCACGCTGGAATACGCCTGTGGCCTGGCCGCCAGTAGCGGTTTGCGTTTTGCCTCACTCAATATCGGTGGTGGTTATGGCATTCCTTATTTTCCCACCGAACAGAACCTTGACCTCGCCGCCGTGGGTGCAGCCTTGGATGCGACCCTCGCCCGTCACGCCGACGCGCTGGCCGGGACGGAAATTGTGGTGGAACTGGGGCGCTATCTGGTCGGCGAAGCGGGCTACTACATTGCGCGCGTCAGCGATATTAAAGAATCCCAGGGCCAGCTGTTTGTCATGACCGACGGTGGTTTGCATCACCATTTATCGAACTCCGGCAACTTTGGCCAGGTCCTGCGCAAAAACTATCCGGTGGTGATTGGCAATCGACTCGGTGAGGCGGCGTCCAGCGTCGCGAATATCGTCGGGCCCTTGTGCACGCCGCTCGACATCGTCGCCGATCGTATTGCAGTACCGAGCTTAGCGGTTGGCGATCTGGTGGTCGTGATGCAATCGGGTGCCTACGGTTATACCGCCAGCCCACATCTGTTCCTCAGTCATCCCTTGCCGCGCGAAATCCTGGTCTGATAAACGTTCAGACCTTGGGTGGATCTCCGGCCTGTGTGGTGGCGCCTAAAGCCCGCACCCACAGACACGTCAATTGTTCGACTTCCTGGCGCCACTGTGCAGACGAAAAGGTGTGATTGGCCGCCGCCAGTTCGTGGGTCTCCACCCGCACTCCAGCGCTGAGTTCTTGCCATTGGCGGTCGCTGCCACACAATTCGCGAAACTCACCGGCGGTAAAATCGTCACCGCTCAAGATCAGTAGGACAGGCCCGCCAAAGGCGGCCCAGCCGTGTTTCATGCGCGCCAAAAAATGTGGTCGAACCGTGCTGCTCGCAACAACCGATGAGCGCCCGAGGGCGCCGCGGAAATAACCGCCGAGACTGGCCAGCGAAGCGCGCCAATCGAATTGCAGACGCAGTACTTTGCGCCAGAATTCTCGATTGCGCAGCCGCGCGAGATAGTAGGTTTTCAGCCGCACACGCGCTTCGGTGGCGAGACTGTGTACCCAGGGATTGAGCAGCACCAGGCCGACCACGCGGCTGTCGTTACTGGCGTACATCAGGGCGGCCGATGCCGCGTCGCACAGGCCCCATAACACCACGCGCCCAACACCGGCCCGCGTGCACAAGCTATCGATCGCGGCGCGAATGTCGTCGTTGACGTCCTCGAAGTCCCGTGCCGCACCGCTGCCATCGCCGATGCCACGGTAATCGAAGCGCAGCGTTGTTATACCTGCGCCAGCCAGGGCCCGTGACAACAGTACAAACTGCCGGTGGCTACCGACCCGATATTGCGGGCCGCCCACAATCACCACCACGCCGATCGACGCCGGCGCCGCCGCCGTGTGCAAGATCGCCACCGTCGGCTCGCCGGCGACCGATAGTGTGTAGGCTTCTTCGCAGCTCATGGCCGGTGACTCACAGGCCGAGCAACGCGGATAGCGATGCTTCGACGATGCCCATCGGCGCACATATTTCCTGGGTGGTCCAGAATTGTTCGCACTCAATCACACGCACCAGCACCTCGCTGCCCCGGGCCTGGCAGGCGGCGGCGAACTGCACCACCGGCAGACTCGCAGCTGCACCCGCAGTGTTCTTGAATTCCAACACTGTCACGGCGCGCGCTGCACCGACGGTCGTCGCCGTGACTTGAGCAGTGGCCAGACCATCGGTTAGCTGCGCGCGTAATCCATAGCCTCCGACTTCGACCAACTCACCAGCGGCCAGGCGCGCCAACAGGGACTGTAAGGACTCATCACGACCACCCAAGCGGCTGGCCATCACGCGCAAGCGCAAAAACTGCTGGAGATAACGCCCACCGTCCAAGACTGGCTGCCATAACAACACCTGCGCGCGCTGAAAATCCGTCAGACGCGCGCTTGCCGCATGCAACAACAACGCGCCGCTGCGTACCGCCAGATAGGCGGGTGCGGCACCCGGCACTGCTTGAGCCAATGCCGCATCAAATGCACAGAGTTCGTCTACCCATTGCGACCAGCGAGCGTCGCAGAACTCCCCTGCGCTATCGCCGGTACCGAATAAATCCGGCCACCAGACCTCCGCGCCGGCCGCCGCCAGCCGCTGCGCGCATAGCGCCATCAAGCGTCGACATTTGTTCAGTTCTTCGGCAAAAGGCGGTACAAGCAGAACCCGCTTTGTGGGCGCCGGGCCTCGGCGCCGACGTGCCATACAAAATAGACGCTGGCCATTGACGACGGTGAAATGCGGGTGCATTTCGACCGCGGCAGTTACACGGGCGTGGTCTGCGTAAGCGTCCATCAATTCGATGTTGTCGGTCGCCCCAGCGCCGCTATGCCCGCGCGCAACAGTGGCCTAGCGCCAACTGGCGCTGAGCACCGCTACGCGTGCAGCGTTTAGCCACGGCGACTTGAGCCGCGTGGCGCCGCATCGCCTAGCTCGTCGGCAGGAGCACAACTTCAAGCGAGTTTACTTTCCACGAATTGGCACAAGCTGCCAACGGTTTCGAACATCGCACCATCGACCTCGTCATCGTCTACGGCGATCCCAAAATGATCTTCAATCGCCGTCAACACCGATACCACCGCCATGGAATCGAATTCAGGCAACGAACCCAACAGGCGTGTTTCTTTGTCGATAGTGATCTTGGCGGTGTCAACACCCAGCACTTCGATCAGAATCGCCTTGATGCCTTCGTTAACCATATCGCTCGTCTCTCGCTGTCATCGTCAATGGTGGGTTGTAGCGCTCGCGACTTGTTGCACGAGGTCAAAAAACGCTTGCGCTCGCGCTTCACGGGAGCAGGCCGCGGCAAACGTCGCCGAGCCGTAGGGCTCGTCGCGCCGCGCGCGGATCTCGTCCAACGCATCGCGTAGCACCGCTTTGATCGCAGCGCTGTCGTCTAGCGGTGCAATCCAGGGCACCTGCGCGCTTTGCAGTACCTGGCCAGTATCTCCGGCGGGATCGGTAAAGGCAATTATCGGTCGCCGTGCGCGAAAGTATTCGTAGATCTTGGCTGGGATCTGAAAGTTGCAATCGGCCGATTGAAATAACAGCAGTCCGTCGGCCTCCAACATTTCGACCAAGGCTTCGCGGTAACCGACCGCCGGTTCAAGGCGCACGATGTCACCCAGCCCTGCGGCCTCCAGGACCGGTGCATAGAACTCATCGTGTCCCGAGCCTCGTAACACGATTTCCACTTCGCCAACCGCAATATCACCTGCATCGCGCAGTTCGCATAGCGCCTGGAAAAAACTGCTTGGATCGCGCTCCGCCGGATAGAGAATGCCGGCGTGTACCAGACGCAGTGGTTGGCGCGTGCGTGCTTGGACCAAATTCTCGGCCTGACGGAACAATGTTTCGTCGTAGCCATTTTCAATGACACTGCCACGCGCAGCCACCGCCTGGGGATAAATTTCTGCGTAATAGCTGTAGGCACTTGGCGCTGCAAAAATCACCCGCGCGGCACGCGCCATGATGCGCTCTTCGATGCCCTTGTAAGCGCGCTTTACGCGCGGTTCAGTGGGGTAGGCAGGCTGCGCCATCGGATCGCGCAAATCCGCGATCCAAGGCAGTCCGGTCAAACGATGCAGCCAATAGCCAATGATGTGGGCTGAGGCAATGGGATAAGTCGAATAAAGCACTCGCGGGCGCCGACGGGCGATATGCAACAAGCCACAGGCTATGCCGCTCGCGATCCAGCTCACCCAACGGTCGGGCACCGCGAGAAAGCCCGGATACCTACCCATGATGTTCAAGTGCTGTTTGAGATCCAGTGTCGGTGCGCGCACTACATCGACGCCCGGGGGGATCATGGCTTCGTTTTCCAGGCGATAACCCGGCAGCGCACCGTGGGTTACGGTTAAAACCGTCGGTTGCCAACCATGACGCGCCAGATAATCGGAAAAGCTCAAGGTTCGGTGTACGCCACTACTGGCTTGGATGGGCGGATAGTGAAACGCAATCATGAGTATGCGCTGCGGCATCACCCCACACACCCGCGGCGCTGTTTAGGTCCGGCACCGCGTTTGGCGTCACCGTTCAATGGACCCGTGTTTGAGCACTGCGACGGGGTAAACACGAAGATGCCTACCAATGTCCGGCCGCCTTCAATTTGTTCCGCAGTCCGGGTAAGGGATAGCCGAGTTTGTAGGCTTTCTGGGCCTGGTCGCGCGCGCCGTCGAAGCTGCCTTGCTTGAATAGAATCATACCCAGGAAGTAGTACATCTCCGCTGTGGGCGTGGCTACCTTTTCCAGACCCGTCTCCAGAACCTGGCGTGCTTGCGCGTATTTGCCGTCTTTATACAAAAAATTTCCCAGCACGGCGTAACCATCGACAAAATCGGGCTTACGTTTGACGATGAGCTGCAAAGATTCGACGGCCGATTCCTTTTTGCCGGCCAGGTAGCGTGCCCGCGCCTGTATTGTGAGCAGCTTCCAATGCACCGGGATGCTCGGCGGGATGCGCGCCAATGAATAACTCAATTCGCCCGAAATCTGGGCCAAGGCCTCTTTGGTGCGTTGCGCGTCGCGCCCTTGATAACGTTCGGCGCGAGCTATCAACATCATGGCGTAACACGCGTGATGCACGTGGTACCAGGATTCGCCCAACATGGTCTTGGCCTTAGCGACCATATCGGGTGACACCAGTCCTACGTAGGGAGATTCCGTACCGCCGGGCACTTTTACATAGCGGGTTTTGCAGTAATCTGGCCACGCTGCCCACTCGGTTGGGCTGATCGTGTAACAACGCGCACCGCTGGCGCAGGCCACCATTACGAGCCCCAGTATCAGGCGCAGGGCCGCCGCGCGACGCCGGCATGTAGCAGTCAACGGGGCGTGTCGCTCGTATAAACAGGACGCTGAGCTATTCATCGTGGGCGGCAAACCATAGTTCAAGCATAGATAATACCCAGACCAGTTCCCCATAGTAGCTGGAAGCCGACTCACTCCAGAACAAACGCTCGACTTCCGCCAGAAACGAACGCCGGAAAATATCGCGGTCCGCCAAAGCAGCCAGTGCACCACGGGCCAGTTCCTGCAGGCGTGCGTCCTCGCGCAGCCAGACCCCAAACGGCAGGCCAAAGCCATGCTTCTGTTTGTTGATGATCTCGGCGGGCAGCACTGCCGAAAACGCGCGCTTGTAATAACCGCGCAATGCGCCGTTTAACAACAGCGTGGCAGGTGCGACGCGTTCCGCCAGATCAACCACCCGATTGTCGAGCATGGGATAACACACCTCGATCTGCGCGAGATCGCACATGCTGCCGACCTTGACTAGATCGTTATCCGCCAAGGTGAATTTCCAATCGAGATACAGCGTGCGTTGCAAGTCATCACCGGCGGCGGGTTCGGCGAAGCGTTGGCGCCATATCTGCCACGGCTCATCGCGGTCGACGCTCGCCAGCCAGTCGCCGTTAAAAACTTTCAACGGGTCGAATTGATGCAGGAAATTATAGGCTTGCAGGCGGTCCGGCAGGCCCATATGGGCCTTGGCAATGTAGCGTGCTCCTTTGCCCAGCAGCGGCAGCGTACGCAGCAGCGGCAGCGCGCGATAACTGCCCTCGAGCGCCGCACGCACTAATGCGGGAACCTTAAAATAGCGTTCGAATAGCTGCTGGTCGATATAACGTTGATTGCCGGCAAACAACTCGTCGCCCCCATCGCCGGCCAGCATTAGGCTCACCCCATGAGCACGCGCCTGTTGCGCACAATGGTAGGTTGGGATCACCGATGAATTGCCAAACGGTTGGGCGTAATACGCGGCGATCTCCGGCATGGATGCAAAAACGTCGGCAGGCGTGACGTAGTGCAGCTGATGATCGAGTGCGAAGTGTTGTGCGGCGATACGCGCGTATTCCGATTCGTCATAACCCTCGGCATCAAAGCCGATGGTGAAAGCGTCCGCTGCACCGCGCGCGCTCTTGAGCAGTCCGGCCACTGACGAACTGTCCAGCCCACCGCTCAAAAATGCGGCACAGCCAGCGCGGCCACGATCGGCCACGGCGGCGGCCAAGGCATCACGCAATTGGGCATCGAGCTGGTCAGGCTCAAGGGCTACGCTCGTAAAGGCGGGTTGCCAATAGAGTGCGGTCTGGCCGTGGCCCTGTGACCAGCGCAGGTATTGCGCGGGGCCGAGCTTACTGACCTTGCGATATACTGTGCGCGGACTCGGGATGCAGTGAAAAAAGACGTAGTTGTAGAGCGCTTGGATGTCGTAGCCCCGCTCGAAGTTCGGGGCAGCGCGCAACGCGTCCAGATCGGTTGCGAAGCTTAAGCCTTCGTCGGTGGCGATATAGTAGATGGGACAGATCGCGAAGCGATCAGTAACCAGACAGACACGGCGCTGTGCGGCATCGACCACAAGTAGCACAAAGGCCCCGGCCAGCTCGTCATAGGCCACTCGACCGGCGATATGCGCAGCCAGCACCCGCGCCAGCGTCTGGCCATCAACAACCTGGGCTTCGCCTGCGGGTCGAAACAAATAAGCGCTGACGTGACCTGCGCTGGCCTGCAGCGGCGTGGTACCGGCAAAGCTCAGAGCCAGCCCCTGCCCTCCGAGCGTATGCAGCGTTTGCCCCCGCGCACTGCGCCGCTTATCAGCCATGGCGGTCAGCGCGCCCGCAGTTGAGTCCCAAGTGATGGTTGCGCAGACGAAGATCATAAATAGAAGTAACTTTTAAGCGCAGCGGCCGCTAACATCGCTTGCGTCAAACAATTTTGAATTATAGACGATGCGCTACCAGCATAATCGGCTTGGGACGGATTTTCTGAACGCCGCCGCTAGCGCGCCGAAGACCCTGATCGACGTGGAGCTGATGAATTGATCGCATTGGGTACCAAACTTGCCTTGGCCGCCGCCGGCACGCTCGATCGACGTCTTTCGGTCGTGTTATTCCATCGCGTCATCAGCGAACCCGACGCCTTGTTAGTCCACGAACCCGACATCCGTCGCTTTGCGCAACAACTGGCGTGGTTGCAAGCCAGCTTCAAAATTTTAGCGCTGCCCGACGCGCTTGAACGCCTGTACAGCGGCCGACTGCCAACCGGCGCGCTGGCCATCAGCTTCGACGATGGCTACCGCGATAACGTCCTCAATGCCCTGCCGGTGCTGGAGCAATACGGCTTGCCAGCGACCTTTTTTGTGACCAGTGGTTATCTCGAGGGTGGCATGATGTGGAACGACCGTGTGGTCCAAGCGGTGCGTTATTGGCCTACGCCCACGATCGAGCTTACCGGCCACGGTCTGGGGGTATATGCACTGGCCAGCGGCCGCGCGCAAGTCGTCGAGCAGCTGTTGCAGACGATCAAGTACCGCGCCTATCCCGAGCGAGATGCCATTGCCGAGGAGCTTTATATCCGCAGTGGTGCGCCGCCGATGCGCATGATGATGGACGAACAGGAGATTCGTCGGCTGCGATCCGCGGGCATGACCATCGGAGGACATACCGCCAACCATCCAATCCTGCATGCCATGTCGCGCGCCGGCGCCGAACGCGAAATTGTCGAGAACAAGACCGCGCTGGAAGCCATACTCGGCGAGCAGATCGAGCTTTTTGCGTATCCCAATGGCAAGCCGTTTCGTGACTTCGATGGCCGGGAAATTGAGATTTTGCGGCAAAGCGGCTATCGCTACGCCCTCACCACCTCCGATGGCACCGCCGATCGCCACACCCCGACATTTCAAATCCCCCGTTTCACACCCTGGGATTTGCGTCGCGAGCGCTATCTTGCGCGCATGCTGCTCAATTACTTTCGGCGGCCGCAACGCGTGCCGGAATCAGCGGCAAGCTGAGCAGGATGGTTATCGGCCAGTTGCGTCGCGTAGACGGCAGAACCGCTTGAGTGGTCTACGGCTGGTGTCCGCCAGGGGGCCGTGTCGCTATCGCTGTGCCATATCCCTCAGGCTCACGAGGCGGGCACCTAAGTTCTTAGCCTGTGTATGATTTGCTTGCAATGCAAAAGGAGCAGGAACTTGCGCGCAGAGGATTTCGGCAACGATTTATTGTTTTTTGCAAAGGCGTGTTTATCCAGCCAACTCGCAAGATTTGCGCCCAAATTATATGCGGACCTAACCGGCCAAAACGGCGGCGGCGCGGACAAAAAGAAACCGTCTCAGATCGCAAATTATTTCACTGCGTGCTTGCGTGACTATCAAACTAAAGTTGGACTTCGATTTGACGCCATCCATCCAAAAACAGCCAGCGTGTTTAGCGGGAGTCTGGCGACGAGTTGGCATGGTTAGGGTTGCGGATGGATTTGGAGCGCGCCTGATAACCACGCAGTCTAGCTAGCCGGCCGCCGCAGTCAGGCCACACCATGATTTCATCATCAAGCTCAACCATAAACGCCAGTGGTGCCGTTGCATCGCAGTGTAACAAACAGGAGACAGTGAGCCGACGGCCGTCCGCCTCACACGGCACTGTCGAGCGGCTACTTAGCAACACCAGCCGCCGACCAATACATGCACGACGGTACCGCAAGTCATGAAAATACTGACGTACAGCACTTTATTCCCGAATGCGATGCAACCCCGTCACGGAATTTTCGTCGAGCAACGTCTGCAGCAGTTGTTGCGCGGGTATCCTGATCTCCAAGCGCAGGTTGTGGCTCCCTTGCCGTGGTTTCCATTCGCCAATCGACGTTTTGGACAATACGGTCTGTACGCCCAAGTGCCCGACTCGGAGCAGCGCTTTGGCCTGCCCGTCTACCACCCGCGATTTACGGCTCTGCCCCTTTTTGGTTGGCGCGTGCATCCTTACTCCTTGTTCGCTTCGACCCGTGCCACGCTCTCCCGCATCCAAGCTGATGGCTTCGATTTCGACGTGATCGACTCGCACTTCGTCTATCCCGATGGTGTTGCGGCCGTGCGTCTCGGACAATATTTCCGCAAGCCGGTATTCATGACCGCGCGTGGCAACGACGTCAGTCTGATGCTCGACCTGCCAGCCTCACGACGCCAGATTCTAGCGGCGGCACGGACCTGCGCTGGTGTCATCACCGTTTGTCAGGCGCTCAAGGACGCGCTGGTGAGCGCGGGAGTCGAAGAAACGCGCGTGCACGTGCTACGGAACGGTGTCGATCTGGAGCGCTTTCATCCGATTCCGCGGGAGGCCGCGCGCGCACAAATCGCGGTTCACGGTCGCACACTGCTGTCAGTCGGTCACCTGATCGAGCGCAAGGGCAATCACCTGACGATCCCCGCCTTGCGCGAGATTCCCGATACGACGCTCCTGTTAGTTGGCGACGGACCAGAAGAGCGGCGACTTCGCGACCTGGCCCGGGAATGTGGCGTGCTTGAACGCGTTCGCTTCGTCGGCGCCGTCGCGCAAGAGGAGCTCGCCAAGTATTACAGCGCTGCTGACGCCCTAGTACTCGCGTCGAGTCGTGAAGGTTGGGCGAATGTGCTGCTTGAAGCGATGGCGTGTGGAACCCCGGTTATCGCCACGCCAATTTGGGGCACGCCAGAAGTTGTCGCAGTACCGCAGGCAGGGGTTCTGACCGCTGACCTCAGTTCGGCGGCGATCGTCGCCGCCTGCCAGCGCCTGTTCGCCGCGTTGCCATCGCGCGCTGCCACCAGGGCGTACGCTGAAACCTTCAGCTGGGAGTCTACCAGTGACGGGCAGTATCACCTCTTTACTGAGGCGCTTGCCGCGCACCAGGCGCGGCCCACTTGAACGATGTGAGACTGCGCCACCCACCTGGGCGACGCTGATAGCGGTCGGTCGCGGTGCATCGGGCCCGTGCAATGGCGAGTGCTGCGGTGTAGGCCACGATCAGTGAGACACGTGATCGAATCACCATCGGATCACGGCGCGAGGCCGGTGCCAAATTCACTACCTGGACAGCAATGGGCGCGCCGAATGCACCCAACAATCAGTGTGTCGCTGGTCGCTGCTCCTGGCGGTTAACTCTATAATGCATCGGCCGCTATCGGCATACACTGCAAGACGCGAAAGCTGTGCGTCCTAAACCGCGATAAGGCAGCGCGTACTTAGCGGTCGTTCAAATCTGTCAGGGTATTTAAACTGTGTTGCAAGCCATCACTCGGCTCATCCCTCGCGCCCTCAAGCAGCGCATCACATCCTCACTGGACTGGGCCAGATTACCGGCCGAGGCGCGCGCGGAGATCAAGGCTGACCGCGACGGTCGCTTGTTCAACGATCCGGGCGCGGCGCAAGTCATTACACCTCTGGCGGACTGGCTGCTGGACGCTCAACGCTTGAGCAGTACCAACGATGGCGGCTATGCACGCCACTACAGCATCGCCAGCGGCTGGGGGCAGTCCTATCCCGAGACCACGGGTTACATCATTCCAACGTTACTTGATGTTGCCGCCAGCCTGCGCGAACCGAAGTACGAAAAGTCTGCCCGCACGGCGCTCGATTGGTGCCGCAAAATCCAGTTTCCCGACGGTGGCTTTCAGGGCGGCATCATTAATGCCCAACCCTTAGTCCCGGTGACTTTTAATACCGGTCAGATTCTCATCGGACTGGCGGCCGGTGTGCGCCATTTCAACGACTATCACGATGCAACACGACGCGCGGCCCATTGGTTGGCGGACTCGCTCGACAGCGATGGTTGCTGGCGGCGTTATCCGACGCCTTTTGCCGCGCCCGGCGAAAAGACCTATGAAACCCACGTCTCGTGGGGATTGTTCGAAGCCGCGCGGGCACTCGGCGATGCTGATATTGGTGCGGCCGGCCTGAAAAACGTGAGCTGGGCGCTGACAAAGCAGCAAGCCAACGGCTGGTTCGCCGATTGTTGCCTGAGCAATCCCGCTGCGCCGCTGACCCACACCATCGGCTATGCACTACGCGGCATCATCGAAGCCCACCGCTACGCACCGAGCACAACCTTGCTGGCTGCCGCCGAGAAGACTGCGCAAGCGCTACTCAGCGTTATCGAACCGAGTGGCCGCATCGTCGGCTGCTTCGACGCGCGGTGGCGACCGGCCGTCACGTGGTCCTGTATCACCGGTGCGGTGCAGATCGCTGCTTGCTGGTTTCTATTGTTTGAGATCACCGGCAACAGGGACTATCTCGAGGCTGCGCGCAGCGCCAATCGCTTCTGCCGGCGCACGCTGCACCTGGCGGGGCCGTGCGGTCTGCGAGGCGGTGTTAAAGGCTCGTATCCGGTCGATGGTCAGTATGGGCGTTTTGAACTACTGAACTGGGCCAACAAATTTGCCATCGATGCGAATCTGATGGAGCTTCGCCATGCAGACGCCTGAGCTTCGTCAGCGCCGGCGCGCGATCCTGCCTTGAACACTCTGGGCGTAATTCCCGCACGCTTGTGCGCGCAGCACGAGTCAGCATGGGTGACCGCCCCACGCATTGCCTCGCTGCTTTTATTGTCACAGTCGGAGCAAGCGCGTGGCGCGCTGGTGACTGCGGCCGCTAGTGCTTACCACGAGCGTCACTGCGAGCCCTGCAGCTGTCGTCGATGAAACCTCGGATTTTTGCTTTTGATGCCAATCCGTGGTCCAGCAATTGGATGAACCGGCAACATATCCTGTCGCGGCTCGCCGCCCGCGGTTGGCCAGTGGTGTATTCAACCGGCCCGATGTCGGTGACGGAAGTACGCGCACTGGGCTGGCGCAATTGTCCCATCGCGTGGCGTACGCAAATCGATCACAACGTCGCCCTGCCCTTACCCAGCGCGTTGTTGCCGATCTCCACCCGCTGGGTGAAGTGGAACGCTTTGGCCTATGCGCTTTATGCGCGGCGCTTGCGCGCCGTGCTGCCATCACCGCAAGCCGGCCAGGACATCGCACTATTGTTCAACCCTGAATTTTTCCCGATGCTGGAATTCCTGCGACCACGTCGGGTGATCTTCCACGTGCGCGATGCCTATCCCGAACTGCCGGGCTGGAGCGCGCAACAACAAGCCAACTTTGTCGCGTTGCAGCGGCAAGCGGATCTGGTCACGGTGGCTTCACGAACGCTGCTCGACTACCTGGATGAAGACCTGCGCAACCCGGCCCGCGTACTACTCAACGGCGCCGACGTCGATAACGTTGGGCGTTGCCTGAGTGAACCCTGTCCAGCCGATCTTGCCGGTATCGCCCATCCACGGCTGGGCTACACCGGTGTCATTTCGATGAAGGTAGATACCGCACTGATCAGCGCGCTGGCGCAGCGACAACCCACTTGGCAATGGGTGTTCGTTGGACCTATTCCCGGCAGTGACGGTGGTCGCATGGGCGGCAGTCATGGGGCCTACGAGGCGTGGACAGCCCTGCTGGCCTTGCCCAATGTGCATTGGTTGGGCGCAAAACCCCATAACGAGGTTGGCCGTTACATGGTGCATATGGATGTCAACACCATGCCCTATGTGGTCGACGAGCGTGCTGGCGGCTGGGCGCGCTTTGCGTATCCGTTAAAACTCCATGAATACCTGGCCGCCGGTCTGCCGGTGGTCAGCGCCGACATGATCGACGTGCGCCGCCACAGCGACGTGCTGGAGCTGGCTGACGGCGTGGATGCGTGGGAAGCCGCGCTGGCTCGCGCGCTGACCGGTGATGGGCCAGGCACTATCGAAGCGCGCCAAGCGGTGGCCAAGGCCAATTCCTGGGATGGACGAGTCGACGACCTCGACACCTGGCTGACCGAGTTGGTTGAGGGGTCGTGACCCGCCATCGATGCGGCGCCACGCTCAGCGTCCACCAGGAAATGCTCTGCGACGCGCTCAATCCTGCATGTGACCCCATGGACACGCACTTGTGAGAGGAGACAAATCCACGTCCGGCGAGATCGGGCGGCAGATGGCCAAAGGTGCGGCCTGGGCCATACTCATGCGCCTCGCGGTGCGCGGTCTGGGTGTGATCAGCACGCTCATTCTTGCCCGCCTGCTGGCGCCCGAGGACTACGGCATGATCGCCATGGCGACGGTCCTGCTCGGCGCCGTCGAAGGCATCACCGCCTTCGGCTTCGATGCGGTACTGGTGCAAGATCAGGCGGCCGGCCCTGAAAAATACGATACCGCCTGGACCATGGGCGTGATCAGAGGTGTCGTGCTCGCCCTCGCGTTTGCCTTGGCAGCGCCCTTGCTCGCCGACTTTTACAACGAACCGCGTCTTGTGCCTCTGATCTACCTGCTCGCGCTCGGCACCTTCATCGAGGGTTTTGAAAGTGTCGGCATCGTGGATTTCCGCAAACATCTGCGCTTCGATCGCGATTTCATCCTGCAGTTGATCCCGCGTCTGGTCAGCTTTGTCGCCACGCTGATACTGGCTTTTACCCTGCATAATTTCTGGGCTTTGGCCTATGGCATTCTGATCGGGCGTACCAGTCGTGTTGTCACTGGTTTTGCCATGCATGCCTATCGCCCGCGCTTTACGCTGGCGCGTTGGCGCGAGATTTTTCATTTTTCGAAATGGCTAATGTTCAACAGCGCCTTGCGCTTTGTCGACAACAGTGGTGACACCCTGGTACTGGGCCGCTTTGTGCCACCTGCCATCCTGGGCTTCTATACCATCGCCTACGAGATTTCGAATCTGGCCTTGACCGAACTGGTGGCCCCCATCCAGCGCGCGCTGCTACCGGGTTATTCACGCATCGCCGGCGACTACGCAAGCTTGCGCACGACCTATATGACGACTTTTTCCATCACCATCATGCTGGCCCTGCCCATCGCCGTTGGCATCGCGGTCACAGCCTCATCTTCGATCCCGATTCTGCTGGGTGAAAAATGGCTAGCCTCCATCCCGCTGGTCCAGATTTTGTCCATTTCGGGAGCCCTGCGGCTGGCGGTAGCGAACAGTGGTGCCGTTTATCTCGCTATCGGGCGCCCGGCTTACACCACGATGCTGTACGCCGGCACGGCCTTGGTCAGCGTACCGCTACTGATCTTCGGCACCCGGCAAGCCGGACCGATCGGTGCCGCCCTGGCAATGACGGCCGCCGGTGCGGTCTTCGCGAGCACCAATCTGCTGGTTCTGAATAAGGTCATAGGCATTCGCCTGCGCGATCTTGCGCGGCTGACTCTGCGCCGTTGCGCGGCAGCGGTCGCGATGGGCTGCACGGTGGGACTGCTGCAGGACCACTGGTTGCAATCTGGCGGACCTGTAGCGCTCATCCTGCGCCTGGCGGCGCTGTGCATGACAGGCGCCGTGGTCTTGGCCAGCGTGCAATTTGGTCTGTGGCTGGCGGCGGGCCGACCGCCTGGACCTGAGCAGGCGATGGTGAATTTTCTGGTGCAGCGTGTCCGCGGAAAACGGCCGTCTGTTGCCTGACAATGCCCTATGGGAAAGCGGAAACTTCAGCAACGCGCAGGCCTAACAACCCCGTGTTGCGCGAACTCTGTACAACCCCGATGCGCCGAAGCTCGCGGTCGCGCGTAGCCACGGCAGCCATCGCAAATCTAAATCTCGATGGCGCCGCTCGCCAGTCCCGCAGTAACTCGCTCAAGGTCATAAAGTTCGCGGTAATTATCAAGCAGCGGCCGCGCGCGCTCGACAGCAAACGCCATAGCGTTATCCGCGCAAAAACTATCCAAGACGCAGTTGTTGTAGGTACCGCAGTCATGTGCATTACTGGCTGCAAATTCCGTCCCTAACGCAACCAGTGCATTCAGTGCACCCGACATGCCCTGGTGGTCGCGAATAACCGCGTTGCGCTGCGCAAACGGTATCGGAAAGTCGATGATGTTAGCGGCAACTGCGGCCTGACCATCAGCGCCTGGCAAATACATCACAAACGGTATTTTCTTGCGATAAACTCGGGTCTCGACCCGATGCTCGCGTCCCTCGTCGTCGCGGCAAGCTAGCACTACAGGCTGCGGCAAGAAGAGGTTGGGCCACTCAACGATTTCCTGCAAACGATGACAAAGCGGAAAGGCGGGCGTGCCGATTCGCAGTATCAACGCGCCGCCCTGCACCAACTTATCGAATGGTGACCCATCACCCTGCGGCGAACTGCAGCGGTGGTGATCGGCGACTATTTCAGCCGCTTGCGCCCCGAGCGCCACCACCGGATGTGAGGGATGGCAACTACGCCGCGCGCCCGGAAATTGGCGCATGACTTCAGCGAGAATGCCCGTGTGGGATGGCGAGCGACGCGCATCAAACAGGGGATTTTCGCGAACAAAATCCTCCATCGCGCCGCCGAAAGGGAAACTGGGCATGACCACAGTCCCGTCGGCCCCAACGAGTTCCGATAACAAACGGATAAATCGCTGTGCACCGTTGGGGTAGTACCCAAGACTTCCAAACGCCGACTGGATGTATAACGTGCGTCCGCGAGCGACACCCAAGCGCTCTAACACAGCGGCCAGCTTTGTTTCGCTAACGCGCCGAAAAAGAAGGTCCTGGTAATAACGTCGTCGCCGCGGGGCAAAACGTTTGATGAAATTTTTAATCACGATGTACGAACCTATGGGCCTTGCCCGAGAGCCGAGCGGCGCCCGGACTATGGGTGCTCCCGCGCGCTGGATGCGAGGCGACGGACAGTTGTCCGATCTTAGTCCCCTGGGCGCAGTAGCGTCTCCGGCGGCAAGAACCTTGACCTGTTTCGGCGACCAGCGTGCATTCTGGTCCAGTCACGTTGGGCGATGGGACAAACAAACCCGCGAGCGCGTGATCAGCCTGAGGCCATGTTTGGCTTGTCGAGTTGCGCTTAGGGGCGCGCGCTGTCGAATGGATTGCGGGCGCCATCGCCGTCGCTGCCCTGTCTGCGGCGGCCATGGCTAGCGCACTCCACCATTCAGGGAAGCTCGCTGTGGTGCCGATATCGATGGCTATAATACTGGCCTCCTGGCGCGCAGCATCGAGTTTTCATGTGGCTAAACAAGCTTCGTCAGCTCTCTGCGAGAAGTCTCGCCGCCAAGGCAATCGCGGCCGTTAGCGCTGCGCTTGTCATCACCGGCGTTGTAACCTGTTGCCGCGCTACCTCGGCACCGGACGCGCTAGCGCGCATAACGGCAGAGATCTGCCGCTACAGCCTTGCCAGCTGCGGTCGGGGTGCTGGACACGCGGAGCACGAAGCGGGCGCAGCGCTCGCCGCGCTGTCAGATCGCTTCAGCTATCGCGCAAGACCCACGCAAGCCGACCCAAGCAGGGGTTACGGCCGGACGCTGACCGTCGGCAAGGGCAAGGACTTCTCCAGCATTGCGCGCGCGCTAAGCACCGCCCGCAATGGCGACATTATTGCCATTGCGCCGGGCAACTATCCAGGTGAAAGCATGCGCATCGAGCGCGACGACTTGATTGTGCGGGGACAGGACGGCATTGCCACTATCGATTTGACCCACCGTCCCCTGCTGCAGAACAAAGCGATATTTATCACCCAAGGTCGTAACTTGCTGATGGAGAATCTCGAACTGAAAGGCGCGTTTAGCACCGACAGGAACGGCGCGGGGATCCGCGCGGAAGGGGTGTCATTGCACGTGAGGAATTGTTTCATCCACGATAATCAAGCCGGCATACTGGTTTCCAATCGTCGCGATAGCAGCGTGCTGGTCGAGTATTCGGAGTTCGCTCGCAATGGCCATCGCGATGGTCAGGCCCATCAAATTTATGCGGGCCTGATCGCTGAACTGCAATTGCGCTACAACTATATCCATGACAGCGTGGTCGGCTCGGCGATCAAGACCCGCGCCGCACGTAACCTCATCGAATATAACTATGTCGCCGATGGTGCGGCGGGCAGCGCCAATTACACCGTTGATCTCTCGGTGGGTGGCTACGCGCGATTGGTCGGCAATGTGCTTGAAAAAGGCCCGCATGCACACAACCGGACGTTTGTGAGCTACGCGCCGGAATTGCTGGCATGGCAAGACAATTCGCTTTTTTTGTCGCACAACACCTTAGTCAGCGACCGCTTCGACAGCACGTTCATCACCAATCACACTAAAGTCGAACTGCATGCGATCAATAATCTTTTCATCGGTCGCGGCGCGATCGTCGACGGTGGACCGGTGCAGCTGATCGGTAACATGGTCTTGGCAAACCCGCGTTATGGCGTGGCCCAGGACAGTACGCTGGGCGGGTCGCCGGGCAGCAACCACAATCGGGTCGTGGCCGCGGCTGAGATCAGCAACCGTGCGCAACTCGATTATCATTTGTTGCCCGCGTCGGCTGCGGTCGACGCGGCGAACCCGATCCCAACCGGCTATCCGGCGGCCCTCACGCCCCTCTCGCAGTACCGGCACCCCGCCGATAGTGTCGTACGTGATCAAACTGGCGCGCAGCGGGACGTCGGTGCATTTGAATGGCCTGACTCAACACCTGCGGCCACCAACCACTGAACCCAGCAGTGCCACCAATGACACCAAAGTACTACCGCCGCGCCGGCGCCAGCGTTGCGAAAACACGGCTAACCCAACCATGAAAGTGCTGCACGTATTTGACCATTCCCTGCCGATTCAGGATGGTTACTCCTATCGTTCAATAAACATACTGATCGAACAGCGTCGCCAGGGCATAGAGACCGTACATTTAAGTTCTGCCAAACACCCTAATGCCCAAGCCCAACGCGAAACCATCGACAACTTTGAATTCCATCGCACCTTTGCCGCGCAAACGTGGTGGGCGCGTCTGCCGGTGCTCGATCAGCTTGAGGTGGTGCGCTCGCTGGATCGGAGCCTCGATGCGCTTATCGCCAGCGAACACCCGGATGTACTGCACGCCCATTCACCGCCGCTGGTGGGGCTGGCCGCCGTGCGCGCCGGTGCGCGTCACCGGCTACCGGTGACCTATGAAATTCGCGCGTTCTGGGAAGATGCGGCGGTCGACAAAGGCGCGTGTAAAGAAGGCGATTGGCGTTATCGCGCCACCCGCGCGCTGGAAACCCATGTCGTGCGTCGCGCACAGGCAGTGACGTGCATTTGCGCCGGGCTGCGCGAGGATCTGCTGGCCCGTGGTCTACCCGCACGCAAACTGACCGTTATCCCCAACGCCATTGATCCCTCTCAGTTCCCGACCGAGCGCCATTTCGACAGCGCCTTGGCCGCCCGGTTTGGCTTGCAGCAGGGCCACACCATTGGCTTTGTCGGCTCATTTTACGCTTACGAAGGTTTGCGCCTGCTGGTTGCGGCCATGCCGGCCATCCTCAAGCGCTTGCCAGCCCTGAAGCTGTTATTGGTGGGTGGTGGCAACGACGAAGCCGATATCCGCAATGATGTCGCCGCGCTGGGCATACAAAACAACGTGATCTTTACCGGTCGCGTTCCCCATCACGACGTCAGTCGTTATTACGATCTCATCGATGTGCTGGTCTATCCGCGGCTACCCATGCGCCTGACGGAGCTGGTCACCCCGCTGAAACCGCTGGAGGCAATGATTCAAGACCGCGTGGTGATCGCCTCGGATGTCGGTGGACATCGGGAAATGATCAGTGATGAAGTCACCGGCCTGCTGTTCAAAGCGGGCGATCCGCACTCGCTGACGGCGAGCGTTGTGCGCGCCTTTGCCGATCAGGCGTTGCTGGCCACCTTGCGCCGCAATGGTCGCGACTACGTACTCAAAGAACGCACCTGGCAGAAGAGCGTGGCGCACTACCCAGCGGTCTATGCAGCGGCCATCGCCGCACATGCTGTGCAAAGCCCGTGAGTCGGCGCCTTTGCCCCAAGCTCAGTGGCCCGGCGCCGGTGGACGCGGGAAACGCCGCACCAAAGCACGTCGCGTAAACGCGTAGTGGTGCTTGCGAAACAAGTACACCAGCCCGCCAGCGTGACTCAAAGTAAAACGGAAGAATTTTGCACGACGCGACAATTCCTGGGCATCGTGGATAGCGATCGCCTGGGGCAGATAGACAATGCGGTAACCCGCCTGCCAAACACGCACGCAATAATCGACATCTTCCGGCGAATAAAAAATTTCTTCGTCCAGCGGCCCCACCCGCTCCACCACCGCGCGGGGCAGTAGCCAGCACGCCGAAATTGCGTAATCAACCTCGCGCGGTGCGTCCTGCGGCCGTGCCGATTGCTCCATGGATTTCAGCGTAAAAAATCGCTGGATTTTTCTAGTCACCGTCGGGAACTGGTCAGCCGACAGCTGAAAGCGTCCATCGGGGTAACGCAGCTGCGGGACGGCCATGCCGATGCTGCTGTCAGCTTCAAGAGCGCTTTTCAAAATAGTGAGGGCCGCGCTATCAATGGTCGCATCGGAATCGAGTATCAGTATGAACGCACCACGCGCCATGGCGATGGCGCGATTACGCGAAACCGTAGTGCCGAGGTTGGTGTCGGCGTAGAGCGCTTTGACTGTGTCGGGATGGTGTTCGACCAGAGTGGCGATGAGCGTGCGGCTGTTGTCGCGCGAGCCATTGTCGAAGATCAGGATCTCGGAGGCTTGCGCGAAGCCCGTAAATGCCGTCAGCAGACTCGTTACACAGTGCTCAATGTAGCGCTCCGAATTAAACGACAGGATGACCGCAGAAAACAACGGGGTAGAATTCATGGCTAGCCCGTGGTCAACGATAGTGGGTCGCGCTGGGACAGATTACGCACCGGTTCAGGCCCCGGCTTTAGCGAGAAACGCATCGAACATCATTAGCGTCCACAACAGAGCGCTGTAGTCCCGTCGCCCCGTTTGATGGGCATCGACCAGATGACGCAGGAAGGGTTCGTTGAAATAGCCTGTGCTGCGCAGGCGTTCGCCCAGCACTGCAGCGGCAATGCGTTGGCGCAAAGGCCCCCTAAACCATTTGGCCAGCGGCACGCCAAAGCCCATCTTGGGTCGATACAAAATGTGTTCGGGCAGGTGTTTCTCCAAAGACTTCTTGAATAAAAATTTGCCTTCGCCATGGTTCAGCTTAAGGGCCGGCGGCAGACTGGAGGTCCATTCCACCAGTTCGTGGTCGAGCAGGGGCACGCGCACTTCCAGTGCATGGGCCATGCTCGCACGGTCGACCTTGGTCAGAATGTCGCCAGGCAGATACGTTTTGAGATCGAGATACTGCACCAGCGACAATGGCTCGTCGCTGGGCGCGCGCGCGGCATGACCGCGCAACACATCGATCGCACTGTGGCCTTGCAGTTCGCGCTGCAGGGCGGGTGAAAACAGGCGTGCGCGCAGCTCATCGCTGAAGATCGAAATCGTATGGAAATAAGCGCCGACCGAATCGCGCGCAAGCGACTGAAAGGTGGTTTTGGCGCGGAAAATACGCGGTGCCCAATCGGCTTTCGGATAGAGCACCCCAAGGGGGCCAAACACCGCGCGTCGCACGTTCAGCGGCAACAAACGCCGCACAGCTTCTTCGGCCATATGCAATTTGTAACGCCGATAGCCGGCATGGTTTTCATCGCCGCCGTCACCAGACAAAGCCACCGTCACGCGCTCACGGGCAAGCTCACAAACGCGATAAGTCGGTAGCGCTGAGCTGTCGGCATAGGGCTCGTCGTACAGATCGATGAGCTTTTCGACCAGACTGAAATCGTCGGGATTGACCTGCCGGG
>JANOXY010000789.1:0-6106 GCA_031418675.1 Pseudomonadota bacterium | reverse complement strand
TCAGGACCTGGAGCACGAGGCGCAGCAGTTCATCAACGACCCACGGCATGTGCGGGTTGATGCGCCGGAACATACGCTTTATCTCAGTGCAATCTTCAAGTTTTATAGCGAAGACTTCGTGCCCGGCCATGGCGTAACCCTGACCGACTACGTTAATCACTACCGCGCAACGCCGCTGCCGCTCAACTATCGTGTGCGTTTTCTGCCCTACAACTGGACCATCGCCGCCGCGCCGCCCGCGCACTCACGCGCCGTACCTCGACTTTGACTTCTGCGGCCACTACATTTCCCGGGCCCCACAGGCTTGCCCACGATGGCTGCCGGCATGACAAGCACCTGCCTGGCACCTCGGCACGCTCAACCACACCCACGAACAAAACAAGGAAGCCGAACCATGGCCAAACTGCTGTACATCGAATCCTCACCACGGGCAGAGCGCTCCCATTCGAGCGCCATTGCCGACGTTTTTCTGAAGGCCTATCAGGCCGCCCATCCCGGCGATCAAATCGAACGTTTGAATTTGTGGACACAAACACTGCCGCGTTTTGATGGCGAGATGCTGAACGCCAAGTATTCGATCATGCATGGCGAACAACCCTCGGCCAGTGAGCGCGCGGCCTGGGCCGAGGTTGAAAGCATCTTTGCGCGCTTCAACGCCGCCGACAAATATCTGTTCTCGGTACCGATGTGGAATCTCGGTCTGCCCTACGTACTCAAGCACTACATCGACGTCATCACACAACCGGGTCTGGCCTGGAGCTTCGACCCCGCCAGTGGCAGCTACAACGGCCTGGTACGGGGCAAAGTAGCGGTGGTGTTTTCCAGTGGTGGCATGTATCACCCCGGCAGTGGCGCCGAAGCGATGGATATGCAGAAGCCTGCGTTTAACAACTGGCTGGGTTTTATTGGCTTGACCGATGTCACAAGCATCACCGTCGCCGGCACCTTGTTTGGACCCGAAGCAACCACCCAGGCACGCAGCGCCGCAGACGCTGAAGCGAAGCGGATTGCGGCGACGTTTTAGGGCTTGGCTACGAGCGCGCGGTTTTGGGCCGCGCGCTTGTGCCAGTGAAACTGCTCAGCGCGGCGCGCACCACTTGTGGGTCGGAGCGTTGTGTGTAGTTCTCGGATTGATCCTTCCACACCACCTTGCCACTGCCATCCACCAATAATGTCGTGGGCACCGGCAGGCCCGGCCGGCCCGGAAATTTGAAGTTATTAAAATTCTGATTGCGCAAGCCAAAACGATCTGTGACGAGCAGTTTTGCATCGGACAGCAGGGTGGCCTTGAGACCATGCACACCATGGCCAAGTCGGATCTCAGCGGGTGTATCGGTCGACACGGTCACGATGCGCACGCTTGCCGCATCGAGCTCGGGTCGCAATTCTTCCCATCGCCGTAACTCGGCGAGGCAGTAGGGTCACCAGTGACCGCGAAAGAACTTCAGCAGAAAGCGTGAGCCCGCCAGGCTGGCGCTGTCGAACAGTGCGCCGTGTTCGTCCAGCGCGGTGAAAGCTGGAATGGTATCGCCGACTTGAATGCCGTTGGCGGCGACTTTCTGGCCAGCCGTCACCGACAGGTAGAGCATGAGCAGTGCAAGGCCGACGGCCCACGCGGCAGCGCTGTGACCACCGGGCGTGAGGAGGCCTGCCACACCAATCACCAGGCCCGTCGCCCATACCGCCATGAACAGTCCCGGCGAAGCCGGGATCGCCACCCGCCACGCCAACCAGAACCAGCGGGCGATGGCGCCGAGTACAAGCGTTAATGCGATGAGGCCAAGGGACATGGCTGAAAGCCTAACAGGGACGACGACGCCCGTGCAATTGCAGTTGCCTTGCAGTACTGCAGCAGAACTGCGTGCGCCCTTCCCACCGGGCGCACGCGTTTTTTGGCAAGCTGCTTAAGACTCAGGCGTCGCTGTTACCGAGGTCTGCGACCGGGTAATAGGGCAGGTGGCGGTTGGCATCGAAGGCGGCAAAAAAGTCCGGCCCGCCATTCAACTCACCAACACGCTCAGGATCGAGCATCATCGACTGCCGTCGATAATTCCAACTCTCCGGACACAGTCGCACCGCTTCATTAAAATGATGCTTGGCGCGCACCAGCGCACCCTGGGTATAGAGATAACGTCCGAGTCGCACATGATTGGCCGCCAGCACATCGTCGGCGCGTGGCCCGCGCATACGCTTGCGAATCTCATCGGGCGGCAGGACAAAACGACTGGCGGCACCGTGTTTAACCCAATCGCGCAGTGCGTCGATGTAGCTGTTGCGCACGGCCATACCACGCGCAGCGGCTTCATCGGGCACTTCGAAGGTTTCGCGATCCATATGCGGCACCATGTCGTAGGTGCCGGCTGATTCGGTCGGACGCACGATGCGGCCTGCTTCGTCGATCCACACCGCCTGAGGCACATTACGCATGCCGTAGAGTTCGGCCACGATATGACCCTCGTCGATCAGACAGGGGTAGGTCGGTGGCGCCTGTTTGGCCCACAGATCGTCGGACCAACCCATCAAGCGCGCCAGCACTGGCGGCCGTTCTTTGATATCGGCCGCGCGGATCTTGGCTTCGACCGCCGCTTTACCGGCCGTGTCGAACGCCACCGCGATCATCTCCAGCCCCTGGTCCTTCAGCTCCACATAAATTGCCTGCCACACGGACAGATCAAAACTGCAGCCTCAGTACGAGCCCCAGGAATGGAGGAAAACTTTTTTGCCACGATAGTCCGACAGCGCATGCATCACGCCATCAAGATCGGGCAGGCTGAAATCCGGTGCGTTAAGGGAGAACAAGGCGTCGTGACGGGTGTTGACACTTTCGCCATAGGCCCAGGCATTGTCGTCACGGGTGATCGGCTGGCCCATATGGCGGGCAAAAGCATTGAGATCGATGCGCCCAGCGGCGTCGCGCCAGTTGGGAGCGACCTGCACGCAGGCGTCACCACGGCACAGGCCTTCAGTTTCCAGCTTCCAGCCGGTCGCGCTGTGCATGTCCGCAGCGCTCAGCCACAGGGCCTCACCGCGCACCTCGGCATCGGGCAGCGTGGTCACGCGCTCATCATAGAGAAGTGTAGTTGCGCCCATAGCGGCACTCCTTGGTTGTTACGCACAATGCGTGGCGGCTAATTTAACCGCATGTGGAGCGGCAGCCCAGTGGGCAGTGGCCGAGTGTCGGCCTCGATCATCCACATTCTTGAGGCTCACTCTTGCACGCCACCGACTGCGGCCTGCATCAGTTTGAAAAATATATCGGTGTTGTCCAGGGTGCCGGTCATCTGTGACGCACCGCGGCCCATGGCACTCAGGGGCACATCGTTGGCGGTGTGGGCCGCCACCGGATCTTCGACCTGACCGGTGACGGTGTAACCGCCGGTTATATCCTGCTCAAGCGGGGAGGCCGCTTGGGATTTGATCGGCGCGACATGGCTGCCCGGCTGCCAACTGTCACGTACCGGCTGGGCATTGGCCAGCCAGTCTTCATGGCGATCGGCATTGGCGCCGAAGCCGACCAGCATTTTGAAATCTGGATCGGTCGAGCGCGGATAACCGTCGGCGGCGATCGCATAACGCGGAAAACCTGCCGCTTCGTAGGTGCCCACCACACCAGCCCGTGGACCACCACTGTGGGTGCCTGCGCCGGACGTTGATCGCTTGACGAGATCGGCGCGATTGACACGCGAAGCGCCAATCACAGCAGCACCACCGTTCTCGTGATCGGCGGTGACAATCACCAGGGTGTCGGGATGGGCAAGGGCGTACTGTTTGACCTTGTCGACGGCACGATCAAACTCGATGGTGTCGAGGATCATGCGCTCGGCATCCATGTTGTGCGACTGTTTATCAATGGACGCAGCTTCGACCATCAACACAAAACCCTTGGGGCTGTTGGCATCCAGCACCTGTAGCGCCTTGTCGGTCATCTCGTCGAGCATGGGCTGATTCGGAAAACCAAAGTCATCGACGACGCTTGAAGTGCCACGGCGCTTGCCGATTTTGTCCAGCGCCACATTCATGTTCGACAAGGCAAACAAGCCGAGCAAGGGTTTGCTGGTCGCTGCGGCCTGCATGGCCGCGAGATCCGGCGCGTAACTCCAGCCCGCCGCGATGAACGCCGCGATCAGATCACGTCCGGCATCATCATCGATACCGTGCTGTGCGCCCCAACCTGTGGTGATGTCGGCACTCAAGCTGTAATCACTGTTGGCAGCGCGCGTTGAGCCGTTGAAGTTGGCAGGCCCTCCCGCACCACCACAACCCGGGGTCGTGCCGTTACACACGCTGGGATTGGGCAGAAACCATTTGCGGCCACCGCCCATGAGCACGGTCAGCCCGGTGCCGGCGCGGTCATCAAAATACTGATCAACGATGCCGGTGCCATGGGCGCGGGCCTGGGTGTGCACGGCGTTGGCCGCAGGCGTCGCATCGAATACATCGGCAGTAGTGACCAGGCCAAGTTTTTTGCCCTGGGTGCGTGCCAGGAATTCCGACAGGTATTCAACCCGTGGATTATCAAATGCGGCGCTGGTGTCATCGGGCCACACCCCCTCCTGATGGTTGGCGGCTTTATTGCCCGTCACATAGTTGGACATGCCCGGCGCTGAATCCGTCACGATGGAGTTCAAGGAATAAGTCATGATCTGGGCGGTAAAGGGCAAGCTGTCCATCGCCAGTCGCTGGCGGACCTTACCCTGGGTCACACCCTTGAGCATGATGCGCGCCGCCGTGCGATGCCCGGTGCCCATGCCATCACCCAGCATGATGACGATGTTCCTGGCTTTTTTGCCGCTGTGATTAATGGCCACCACTTCGAAGTTGCCGGTGGCGGTACTCGACGTGCCATCACTCTGGGTCGCCACGGCGCTCAGCGTATGCACGCCAGGATGAGTGTTTGAATAAGCGCGCAACGAGGCCACCACCGAGTTGGGCGCAAGCCCGTCGACCAGGCCACCAGACACCATCGCCGTGGCGCCAAGCGGCGCACCGGGCAGTACGCTGGCGACCACTACTTCATCGATCTTGAACTCAACACGAGTGACAGTGGCACCCGCATCGGGCTGCACGGTGGCCTGCAGATCAAAGCGCTGACCCGGGATGAAACGCGAGATCATCGGCGTTGTTTCGCTACCGGCCGTGGCGAACAACTGACTGGGTGGGGTCAAGCGCGAGATGGTCGGCGCGGCCTGCACCGGCAAAATAAGCACGCTGGCAATGGCCAGACTGACACAGGTGATGGGGCGAGGAAAAACGAGCGACATGCTGGTGCTCCGCTGGAATGACTGGTGATGTTGTTGGCGAGTGATCGCGGCATTCAGGAGGGTGGCAGCCCCTGGGCCTGTGGCATATGCAAAGCCGCAGGCCGCAACGCCTGGCGGTCAATCCGCAGTCGGGCATAGGACACCCGGTGATTGCTTTCGGCTTGCGCCCCCAGTTCCAGGGTACCGGTCAACTGCCATGCGCCAGGGCGATAGGGGATCATGCGCTGTTGCGCGTCCATAGGCAGGTACACATAAACCGTGGTGGCCGGCAGATCGTCCGCCGGACCATCGGCAATTTCCGCAAGCTGTACCGGTTGTGGCGTGAGCATGAATACACCCGGTGTTGGTTGCTCCTCGTGAACCATATAACCGGTCAAGCGCACACGCTGGCCACGCAGCGCGAGCAGGCGACGGGTCGGCTCCAGGCCTCGCGGGCCAATGGGCATCACGTAGAATTCGTTAAAGGCAAGATCTTGCGCAGGCGCATCGTTACTGCTCTGCGCTAAACACGGCGCGGCCGCGATACATGCATTGATGAGCAGCGTAAAAATAAAACAGGGGCGATGCATGGCAACCGTGCTCCAACGGGCGAGGTGAAGGTGCAAGTTTAATGGCTATATGTGAACCTGCGGTGGCGATGGGGCGCCAGAGGCGCGCGATGCTGCGACAGGAAGACGCCGCGCGCAGCCGGTCTTTGGGCCGGTGCCGTGCTTACACTGGCTCATGATCAGCAAACCGTCGTAACCTGCGCAACTCACCCGAAACAGTAGCGACCTCATCGTCGAGCGGAAGCCCTCACATGAAAACCATCCCCACCGATCTCATCGCACCGCTGTTTAATCCCG
>JANOXY010000788.1:0-3860 GCA_031418675.1 Pseudomonadota bacterium | reverse complement strand
ACGTCTTGAACAGCACGGCCGCGCGCCACGATTTCGATTCGGTGGCGCTTAAGTATCTTGGTCATCACACCATTCACTACGAAGATGTGGCGGGTAAGGGCGCCAAACAGATTGGCTTCGAAGAGGTGGGCCTTGAGCAAGCCGGACCCTACGCGGCCGAAGATGCTGAGGTCTGTCTGCGCCTGCACCAGCACCTCTACCCACGCATCGCAGCGGAAGCGCCGCTCGCAAGCGTGTTGAACGATATCGAGATACCGTTAGTGCCCGTACTGGCGGCGATGGAACGGCGCGGGGTATTGATCGACGGCCATCTGCTGCGCGAACAAAGCGCCGAGCTCGACGAACGCATGCGTGAGATTGAGTCTCGCGCCCATGATCAGGCCGGGGAAGTGTTCAATATCGGGTCGCCGAAACAGATCCAGGCCATTCTGTTCGACAAGCTCAAATTACCCGTGCTGTCCAAGACGCCCACCGGTCAGCCCTCTACGGCTGAATCGGCACTCGAAGAATTGGCCGCGGAGCATCCGCTACCACAACTCATTCTCGATCACCGTTCGCTGGCTAAGCTCAAGTCGACCTATACCGACAAACTACCCGACCAGGTGGACCGAGTGACCGGTCGGGTGCACACCAGCTACCACCAAGCAGTGGCGGCCACGGGGCGCCTCTCCTCCTCAGATCCGAATCTGCAAAACATTCCGATCCGCAGTCACGAGGGCCGCCGAATTCGCCAGGCGTTCATCGCCCCGCCAGGCCGACTGCTGATCGCGGCTGACTACTCTCAGATCGAACTGCGCATCATGGCCCACTTGTCCGAGGACGCGGGGCTCAGTCAGGCCTTCGACTCGGGCCAGGACGTGCATCGTGCCACCGCGGCCGAAGTCTTCGGCACTGCACTGGAAGCGGTCAGCGATGAGCAGCGCCGCGCCGCTAAAGCCATCAACTTTGGCCTTATTTATGGCATGTCAGCCTTTGGTCTGGCGCGCCAGCTGGGTATTGAGCGCGGCGCGGCCCAGGCCTACATCGAACGCTACTTCGAGCGTTATCCCGGCGTGCGCCTCTACATGGAGCGCATTCGCGCCCTTGCCCATGAACAAGGTTATGTCGAGACTGTCTTCGGTCGCCGTCTCTATCTGCCCGAGATCAACGCCCGCAACGCGCAGCGTCGCCAATACGCCGAACGCACCGCCATTAACGCGCCCATGCAAGGCAGCGCGGCTGATATCGTCAAGCGCGCGATGATCGCTGTTTCTGCCTGGCTGATCCGTGAGCAGGTTCCGGCGGATTTGATCATGCAGGTTCACGATGAACTTGTGCTGGAAGTTGACGTCGCGGCGGCGGATGCGGTCGCTGCCGAGCTGAGCCGGCTGATGTCGGGCGCCGCCAGCCTGTCGGTGCCGCTGGTCGTCGATGTGGGACGTGGACAAAATTGGGACGAGGCGCACTAGTCACACAAACGCAGAACCGATTGGCAAAGCGCGTAAGTCCGCAACCGGGGCTGGACGATCTTCCGCAGACCTTGTGCTAACATTTCCACAGAGCTTGAAAACCAAGCCACCAAAGCAAAACTAGCTAAAGAAAAGCAACGCTCGCCCACGACGCCGTCTGCCCATGCTCCTGATACCCGCCATCGATATCAAAGACGGTAAATGCGTCCGGCTCCAGCAGGGCGATATGAACCGCAACACGGTCTATTCCGACGATCCACTGGCAGTCGCCCGCCGCTGGGTCGAAGCTGGCGCGAGGCGTCTGCACATCGTCGATTTGAATGGCGCGACCGATGGCAAGCCGGTCAACCACGAAATCATCCATGCCATCGCCGAGAACTGTCCCGATGTGCCCATTCAAGTGGGCGGCGGTATCCGTGACGAAGACACCATCCAGCGCTACCTCGATGCCGGCGTCAGCTATGTGATCCTGGGCACCAAAGCGGTTACGGCACCCCATTTTGTGTCCGACGTCTGCCTGGAGTTTCCAGGCCACATCATCGTCGGGCTCGACGTGCGCGATGGCAAGGTCGCGATCGACGGCTGGTCCAAGCTTTCGCGCCACGATGCCATCGACCTTGCATTGCATTTCCAGTCCGATGGGGTTGAAGCGATTGTTTTCACCGACATCGGTCGCGACGGCATGATGACGGGCCTCAACATGGAGGCTACCGTGGCCTTCGCTCGCGCATTAACCATCCCCGTTATCGCTTCGGGTGGGGTCACCAACCTCGACGACATCCGTGCCCTTTGCGCTGTCAGCCACGAAGGTATTGAAGGCGCAATCACCGGTCGCGCCATCTATGAAGGTTCCTTGGATTTCTCCGCCGCACAGACACTCGCCGATGAGTTGTGCGGTGCCAAGACCCGCTGATGGGCCTCGCCAAGCGGGTAATCCCGTGCCTGGATGTGGATGCCGGGCGCGTGGTGAAGGGTGTGCAATTCGTCGATATTCGCGACGCGGGCGACCCGGTCGAAATCGCGCGCCGCTATGACCGCGAAGGTGCCGACGAAATCACCTTTCTCGACATTACCGCCTCCAGTGATGACCGCGAGACGATTGTGCACGTGGTCGAAGCGGTGGCGAGCCAGGTTTTTATCCCTCTGACCGTCGGTGGTGGTGTGCGCACTGTCGCCGACGTTCGGCGCTTGCTCCAGGCCGGCGCTGACAAGGTCGGTATCAATACTGCGGCGGTCACCAATCCCGCCTTCGTCGCCGAGGCCTCAACTAAGTTCGGCGCACAATGCATCGTGATTGCTATCGATGCGCGCCGGGTTGGCGAACATCCGCCTCGCTGGGAGGTCTTCACCCACGGCGGGCGCAAGCCGACTGGCCTCGACGCGGTTGCCTGGGCCGTGCGTATGGCCAAGGCCGGCGCCGGCGAGATTCTCCTTACCAGCATGGACCGTGACGGCACCCGCGACGGCTACGATGTGGAACTGACCCGCGCAGTCGCCGATGCGGTGCCGATCCCGGTCATCGCCTCTGGAGGGGTGGGCGGCCTCGATCACCTGGTCGACGGCATACGGCGAGGTCACGCGGACGCGGTTCTCGCGGCCAGTATTTTTCATTTTGGCGAGCACACCGTGGGCGCAGCAAAAGACCGTCTGGCGGCCGCTGGCATTGAGGTTCGGCGGTGAACTGGCTTGATGAAATCAAGTGGGACGAACAGGGGTTGGTCGCGGCTATCGCCCAGGATGTGGCCACCGGGCGAGTACTGATGATGGCCTGGATGAACCAAAACGCGCTGGAAGCGAGCTTACTGGAAGGTCGCGCGGTTTATTGGTCCCGTTCGCGCAAGCGCCTATGGCGCAAAGGCGAAGAATCGGGTCATGTGCAGCGTCTCCACGAGCTGCGCCTGGATTGTGACGGCGACGCAATTCTCCTGCGCGTGGAACAGGTGGGTGGGATTGCTTGTCACACCGGACGTGAGAGTTGCTTTTATCGCGTGTTCGAAGCTGACAACTGGCGTGTAAGCGATGAGGTGCTGCGTGACCCAGTGCACATCTATGGCACAACCGATCGACAGCGGGAGAAGAGCGGTGAGTGACGTACTGGTGCGACTGGCAGAAGTGATAGACGCGCGACGCGCCGGCGATCCCAAGGACTCTTACGTGGCCGGTCTGTTTCAAGCCGGGCTCGATAAGATCCTGAAAAAAGTAGGTGAAGAGGCGGCCGAGACCATCATCGCGGGCAAAGGTGGTGATCGTGACCAGCTCATATACGAGACTGCTGATTTATGGTTTCATTCCGTGGTTCTGCTCAAATACATGGGTATCGAACCGTCGGCTGTATTGACGGAGCTTGAACGCAGGTTCGGGCGCTCGGGCGTAACTGAAAAAGCGGAACGCGCAAACAAGTAAATGCGCGCG
>JANOXY010000787.1:0-3147 GCA_031418675.1 Pseudomonadota bacterium | reverse complement strand
GTGACCGGCGCCAGATTGTCGTCAAAGCGCACGCAGTGCCCAACCAGCAGACCGGGCTCTGTGGCGGTCTCCTCGGCCAAGCGCCGTGCAATGGCACGCGCGGCAATGCGCCGCGGCTGGGTATGGCCTATGCGCCCAGCGATACCGCGACCAAGGCGCAGACAGAGTTTTGGCAACTGAGTCGACTTACCACAGCCGGTTTCGCCGCTGACGATTACCACCTGATACTGCTCGATCAGCAGGCCGATCGCAGCAGCATGGGCGCTGAACACCAGTTCCGGCGGGAACTCGAGGCGCATGGTCTGTGCCGCGCGTGCAGCGCGAACGCGGCGCGAACGGCTCAGTTGATCATGCAATTGGCGCAGAATGCGTTCGACATAACCCGCCCGCAGCCGCCGGCCGCGGGCGCGCAACTTGCGCCGTAGTGCTTGTATGCCCTTGCTCAGGTGCGCCTGGTCAAGCAGCAAGCAGTTGTCGAGCTCGGCTTCGAGCGTGCGCAAGGCCTCAGCCCAGGTCGGGGACGGCGAACTTGCAGTGCCATCGGCTGGCATCATGGCGCCGCGCTCACCCCATAGGAGCGCGCGCCACGCGACACGCTGGTATATCGCTTCAAGGCGCGGCCGTGGGGCGCGCTCGCAGACATGGAAACTTCACCGCTGGTTCGTCAGGCACCCAGTATACCTACCCCTGCCGGGCCGGTTGCAGCGTTCTTCTCCTGCCCCTGCTATCTTTATTAATCCTAGTCGCGCTGCTAACATGCGAGCGCTTCTTAAGGTAAAGCACAACCTCAAACGAGAAATGCCTTTGAGCGTCTTAAGCTTCGACATCTCAGGATCACAGATCGACGGGGCTCGGGACTATCAGGAAGACGCTTTCCTGATTACACATCTGGGCGACGCTGACGCGGACTCTGCCGGCTCCATGGTTATCGTGGCAGACGGCATGGGTGGCCACGCCGCGGGCAACGTCGCCAGTAACATGGCGGTGCAGACTTTCAACCGCCACCTGTCGAAGAATTTCCCGAACGAGCATATCTCCAGCGTCCTCTACGAAGCGGTGTTGCAGGCCAATGGTTCGATCACCGCGACCGTGTCGGAGACGGCCGCGCTCAAGGGCATGGGTTGCACGCTGGTTGCCTGCGTGTTGGAACGCGGCAGCTGCGCTGGGTCAGCGTCGGTGACAGCCATCTTTATCTGCTACGCAACGGCACACTCAGTAAAAAAAACGCAGACCACAGCTACGGCGGCTTCCTGGATCGTATGGCCGAGGCCGGCACGCCGGTTGAGGCCGAGACCGGGTTTTCGCGCAACATGCTGATGAGCGCCCTGACCGGTGACGATATCGCTGAGATCGATTGCCCCGAATCGCCCTTGGAATTGAAGCGCGGCGACCGCTTGATTCTCTCGAGTGACGGGCTCGATACGCTTGATCTCCCGGAAATCATCGACATCTGCAAGGCCCATGCTGCGCCCAAGGCCTGTGTCGATGCACTTTTGAAGGCGGTTGAGGAGGCCGGCGCACCGCGCCAGGACAACACGACCGTCATTGTTGTTGATGTCATCGAAAAATCTGAAGCGCCACCCGAGATCGTGGCCGCGCCGGCGCCGAAGCTAGAAGAAGTTGCACCGGTTCGGCGCAAGGAGAGCCCAGCGCCCACGAGCTTGCCGGTCGATAACAAGCAGCCGCGTAGTTTGTCCGGCGGCATCATCGCCGCACTGGTGCTGACCGTAGTCGCCTTAGGCGGGGGTGGCTTCTGGTTCCTCACACAATCGTCCGGGCAGCTCCCACCGAGCGCAATCGAAATCGAGCCAACGGAACCCAATCAAGCCAGCGCGCCAGTGTCCGAGGGCGAGGTTCCACCGGTTACCCCGGAGGTCAAGGTACCGGCCGCGGCCGTCGAACCGGTTGCCAGCACCAGTACTAAACCAGTTACCGTGACGGCCAGCGCCAAGCGCGGGCAGTTCCGTGACAGCTTGCGCGACGGTGGTCAGGGGCCAGCCATGACCTGGATACGGGCGGGCAGCTTCACGATGGGCAATCCTTTGGCGCTGAACGCCGACGAGCGACCTGAGCATAACGTCACGCTCAAAGCCTTTGCCATCGGCGTCCATGAGATCACCGTCGGTGATTACAAGAAGTTCGCCCGCTCGACCGGCATCAAGATGCCTAAGCTCGGTCCGATGGCAGATCAGGATGATGTCCCCATCACTTATGTTTCCTGGAATGACGCCCTCGCCTACGCCAAGTGGCTGTCCCAGCAGACAGGCAAGGACTACAACCTGCCAACCGAAGCACAATGGGAATACGTCGCACGTGCTGGCACTGACACGGCCTATTGGTGGGGCCGCGAGCTGGGCCGCGGTAACGCCCATTGCTTTGCGTGCGACACCGGGCTGGACCCACGGCAACCGACCGCCGTCGGCCGCTTCAAACCAAATGCCTTTGGTGTCTACGATACTGCGGGCAACGCCCAGGAATGGGTCTACGATTGTTTCCATTCCAGCTACGAAGGTGCCCCCAGTGACGGCGGCGTGTTCGAAGGGGGCGAATGCAATTTCCGCGTGCTGCGCGGTGGTGGCTACGGCAGTGGGCCCGATCGGATGACCAGTTCAGCGCGCGACAAATTGCGTGTCGACCGCGGCAACGATCAATCGGGACTGCGCGTCGTGCGCCGCAACTGAGAAACGGCATAAAGCGCCTGCGGCGCGCTCGGCCCGGACTTGCCCATGTCCTCCCATCCAGATCGAGCGCCGGAGAATATTGTCGGCCGCTGCCATTGTGGCAATCTAAAACTCCACCTGCATTGGCCTGCAACTGCATCCCTGATTCTGCGGGTTTGCACTTGCGACTACTGCAGCCGTCAGGGGGCACTTTGGATCTCGCATCACGCCGCGCTAGTGACGCTGAGCTACGCTGATCAGGATCAGATTATCGCTTACCGCTTCGCGTCCGAAAGTGCCGATTTTCTGGTCTGTCGCCGCTGTGGCATCCTGACCATGGCGCGTTGTGCAGCGGCCGATGGGCAGCGTGTGGTAGTCAATGCGAGAACCCTCGAAAACGTCGATTTGGCCCACTACCAACAGGCTGCAGCCCACCTTGGCGATGAAGATTTACCGACACGCATCGCCCGCCGCCGCCGCGACTGGT
>JANOXY010000786.1:0-2450 GCA_031418675.1 Pseudomonadota bacterium | reverse complement strand
CCGGCCTGCTCGCGAATGACGGCGAGCGCAAACCACGCTGTGGCGAAGCCCGGCTTCAAGGCAGTCCAGGCACACCACAGAACGCAGCGTGCGGTCCCAGCCGGCCCGCCCACGGTCACCGTGTCAGCCGCGACGTCCACCGCAGTGACCACCGCATAGTGCCAATGCGGCCAGCTGCGCAAGCCCGCCGGTGAAGCGGGCCTCGAGTCGCTTGCGGAAGACGGGAACGCCGAGCCGCTTAAAATGTCGCTCGCCAAGATGAAGGGGGTGATTGGGACGGGACAGTTTGTTCCCGGTCAGCCGTTTGAGCTCACCATCAAACCCGGCGATAGATTGGCTTTCGCCACAATGTTCGTGCAGTCGAACGACAAGTTTTATGCAACGGACCCTAAGGGTATTGATCTCTTCAGCAGCACAAGCTCGCCAATAACAGGCAATCTGACAAGATTTGTGAAATTGTGGGATGCCGGGACGGAGAAGGACGAGGCGCCAGGCTCTGGACCAAATCAGGCCCTGCGGCAGCCCAAGCCCAACACCGGCGCGTCAGAAAATGGTGTTGTCACGGGTGCATCTGACGGCTTTGCGTATCCGAATGTGGATGCCGTAATTCAGCTCACTGTTTCGCTCAGGTAGCTGGGATCGGTTCTTCCCCGGCATTCATGGGATTGGCGAAGATCGATGTGGCCAGGCGCATCATCTCGTCAATCTGCACCGCCGCAGCCGTTGGAGAGGTTCCACACCTCGGTCAACTTTCTGCCATCGAAGCCAAGCTCGCGGATCAGCAGATTGGCGAGCCCGCCGTAGACTTTCCAGCGCCAGCAGCGGCAGCAGCAGGGGCCCTTCTCGTCCGAATTCGCCATCGCATAGCCATAGGCCTTCTGCTCTTCGGGAGAGAGCGTCACATCATAGTAAGTGAGCAGCTTTGCAGCGAGGCCGGCTTCGATGTCATAGGGATTGGGCGGGATATCGGCGATGGCGCGATATTTGGTCAGTTCCCCGGTTTGCTTGATGTAGCGGGTGAGCTCCATCGGGCTGCAACAGGAGCCCTGCAGGCGAGCACCATTCGGCATTTTGACGATAGCTTCGAGAAAATCGCCCGAGCAACTGCTGTTGCCATGCGTGCTCAAGAACTCGAAACGGCTTGATGGCGTTTCTGCCGTTCCGGTTCGCACGCCGAAGGCATATTGGACAAACGTCAGTGCTGTCGTGGCCGAGATCGCGCGCCGCGAGACATGGTGTTTCGCTTCATGAGCTTCATGCATTATTTGATCCTCCGCGCATTCACCCGATTGTCGTCAGTATGGGAAAGGTTTCGAGCAGCCAAAACGAGAAGACGGTCATGTATCCGGTCATCATGGCGGCGCCCATGGCGATCATCACCATACCGGCGGCGAATTTGAGCGCGCGTCCGGTGCGGCGCATCGAACCCATGCGGCGCACAAGACCTTCGGTGAAAACAGCCGAGAGCAGAAACGGAACACCGAGGCCCAGCGCATAGATGCTCAACAGGATAATTCCCGCCATGGCCGTGGTGGATAGTGCGCCAACCGTCAAAATCGCGCCCAGCACTGGGCCGATGCACGGCGTCCAGCCGAAACCGAAGGCAAGCCCCAGGAGGTAGGCGCCCAAGGGCTTTCCACCGGGAATGCTGCCGTGAAAACGCAGCTCCCGCTCCAGCCATGGGATGCGAACGAGACCGGTCGTCACAACGCCGAATACAATCACCATGATGCCGCCGATAACGGCCGTCTCATAACGATAGGACAGCAGAAGCCGGCTGACCAGCGTTGCGCTGGCGCCCAGGGCCACGAATACCGTCGAGAACCCCAAGACAAAACAGAGACTCAGCAGAAGGGCAGCGAGCCGAGGGGAGTCGGTCTGGCCGCTGCTGACTGCCGCCGATCCGGAAACATAGGAGATGTAGCCAGGAACCAGCGGCAGCACGCAGGGCGAAAGAAACGAGATCAGTCCGGCCGAAAATGCGGTGATGATGCCAATATTGGAAATCTCGAACATCGCCTGTCCTCTTACTGCCGGGCCTTGGCGATCAAGTCTTTCATGGACCTGAGCGGGGCGAGGCCGCGCAAGATCTCATTTGCCGTAACAAATCCCGGAGTGCCGGTAATCCGCAGTGTCTGGGCCAGAGCCAGATTGCCGGAGATCGCTTGTGCAATCGCAGGATCGGCCATGTCTTTTTTCAACAGCTCGACATTGAGACCGAGGCCGGCTGCAATCTCGAGGACGGAGCTCTCGTCGATCCTGCCTGCGTGGCTCATCATCGCCTTGTGGAAGACGGTGTATTTGTCCTGTCTCCGCGAGGCGAGTGCCGCCCGGGCCGCGAATTCGGAACCCGGCCCGAGAATTGGAAACTCCTTGTAGACAATGCGCAGACCGCTATCGCCTGCTTCAAGTTCAACAAGGATGGGTGCCGCCTTGCGGCAATAGGGGCA
>JANOXY010000785.1:0-3701 GCA_031418675.1 Pseudomonadota bacterium | reverse complement strand
GCCGGACTCTTTCAGAAACGCGGCGTTCATGAGTAACAGACGCGCCGCTTCGAGTTCGGTGTAGGTGTCGGCAAGCATCCATTGCACACCCTGGAAGTCGGCGATGCGTCGACCGAACTGTTCGCGCTCGGTGATGTAACGGCGCGCGATGTCGATGGCCGTACTGGCGACACCCAGCGCCAGAGAGCCGATGCCGATACGGCCGCCGGTCAATTCGCCGACCGCAATGCGAAAACCATCGTTTTCACGACCGAGCATCGCGCTGGTGGGAATGCGGCAATCTTCGAACATCACCGGGTTGGTACTCGAGCCGCGCTGACCCATCTTGTGTTCTGGCAGACCGATGGACAGCCCGGGTGTGCCGGCTTCAACCAAAAAACAGGAAATGCCTTTGCCGGGCGCGGCCAGCGCATCGGTGACGGCCCACACCACGAATACACCAGCGTATTCAGCATTGGAGATCCACATTTTGGTGCCGTTCAGCACGTAGCTGTCGCCATCGCGTTGTGCACGGGTTGTCATGGCGGAGGGATCGGAGCCTGCACCGGCTTCGGACAGACAAAAGCCCGCGGCGGGATACTCGCCAGTGCAGATGCGTTCGATATAAGAGCGCTTCTGCGCCTCGTTACCGATGGCCTGAATCACTTCGGCGACGAGGTTGTTCACTGACATGGTGACGGCGGTGGAAGCGCAGGCACGCGCGACCTCGGTGATGGCCAGGCTGAATGCCACCACGCCGGCGCCGCTGCCACCCAATTCCGGCAGCACGTTCAGGCCCATGAAACCGAGTTCAGCGAGTTTTTTTAAATTGGCCAGATAGGTGGGGCGGAAGGCCGCTTCTTCGACCCGGGCGGCGACCGGTGCCAGCTCCGATTCAGCAAAGCGTCGCGCGGTATCCTGGATGAGTTGTTGTTCTTCGGTGAGCGCGAGATGCATGCCGTGGTCCGCAGCGGGAAGGGTGCCGGAATAGTGCCGCAGGCCCAAACAAAAGACCACCGACGGCCGGCGTCGTCGAACGGTTCGCCTATTTGCTGATGGCGTCGAGCATGGGTTTGAAGGTGGCGAGATCCCAGTAGTCGCACCAGCGCACGATCAAACCTTCATGCAGTACGAATACACCGGCGACCGGCAATACCACGCGCAGATTGCGGCGCTCCCAGACTTCAGTGCGGGCGTTCATCACGGTATCCCCGTCGGCGACCTGGTGATGGATTTCCAACGAGGTGAGGGCACAGTGGGTGCCGTCGACAAAGGGCTGCAGGAATTCCTGGACGGTCCGCGCGCCGCGTACCGGTTCCCAGGGCATGTTGTGGTAGAACACATCGTTGCTGAGGTGGCGAGCGGCGAGCGCCATGTCACCGGTGACGAGACTCTGACAGAAGCGGCGAACGGTTTCGGTGTTGCTGGCAGTCATGGTGGGTAGGCTCGCTTGCGCTGGGGACAGAGTCGAAGTCTGCGCAGTGGTGCCAGGGGCGTCAATCGCCGGGGACGATGGCGACCTCGTTCAGATCGTTGGACGGTGCGCTGGACGTGAAGGAGATGCGCTTCGAGCGACACGCGGTCGCACGAAGCGCAGTAGCACGGTCTTAGCCCGCGGACGCGGCGCGCTCAGATTGTGACGGTGCCGCAACGCCGGTCTCGCCACTGCGTACCAGGCGCCCAGGGCGGGCACCGGTATCTTCGCCGTTGCGCTGCACCAAGGTGCCTTTTACGTAGGTTGCGACATAACCTTGCACCGACTGGTCGAGACGAGCCTGGTCTGCCGGCAGGTCGTAAACCATGTGCGGCCGGCCAGCGGCAAGATTGGGCAGGTCGATCAGATTGATGTCGGCGCGCAGGCCTGGGATCAGTCGGCCGCGATCGTGGAAGCCATACAGCGCGGCGTTATCGCCGGTCAGTTTTTTGACCACATACTCGAGGGGTAAACGCTTCGGATCGTTGTCTGCGTGATCCCGCACCCAGTGGCTCAGCATGTACGAATGCATGCCGTAGTCGGCGATCAACCGCACATGGGCCCCAGCGTCGGACAGACCAAGCACGCTCAAGGGATGGGTGACCATCTCCCGCACGGCATCGGTATTGCCGTCGGCATAACCGGTCAGCGCGTACATAAGAATGGACTGACCGTTGTCTTCCAGCAGCAGGTCGTAGGCCACGTCCCACGGTGAGCGACCTTCGCGCGCCGCGATCTTGGCAATGCTGTTGTTCGGATCGGGCGTGTAGTTGATGGGGTTGCCGGCCGGGTAGGTGAAGTCCCACAGCGCCGGATTCTTGTACAGCATCGAGAAGCCCTGATCGTTGGGGTCCTGCTCGCTCAACAACTTTGCGCGGAAGGCCGGGTCGCGCAGGCGCGCGTAGCGCTCGGCAAACGGCAGCTCGGCAATGGCCTGATAGCTGGGCATGAATTTCCAAGGATGTTCGCCTTCAAAGCAGAACAGGATGGAAATGGGGCGGCCGGAAACCTGCGGGATAATGGTGATGCCGGCCTTGGCCGCGTCGTCGCAGGCCGCCAACTGGCGGCGCCATTGAGCCGAATCACCCAGTTGCTGCACCAGCAGGAACATGACCGGTGCACCGGAGGCTTCGGCAACTCGGCGCAGCATGGCCATTTCGCGGTCAAGGGCGCTAACGTCCTCACCGGCGACGCCAGCCAGCACCACTTCGACCAGACCCCGACCGCTGTCTTTCACAGCCTGGGCGAGCGCAATCAGTTCGTCGTCGGCCGCATAGGTGCCGGGCACTGGGCGACCGTCAACGGCGATATGCACCTCGGTGCGTGAGCTCGAAAAACCGAAGGCGCCGGCCTGCATGGCTTCTTTGGTCAGAGCAGCCATCTTTTCGATGTCAGCGGCCGTGGCGTTTTCGTTGTCGGCGCCACGCTTGTCCATCACATAGGCGCGCAGTGCGCCGTGGCTGAGCTGAGTGGCGATATCAAAGCTGCGCGGCATGGCGTCCAGCGCGTTCAGATATTCGGGAAAAGATTCCCACGACCACGGCAGACCGGCACGCAGGGACACACCAGGAATGTCTTCTACGCCTTCCATCAACTCGATTAAAAAATCGTGACGATCAGGTTTGGCCGGTGCGAAGCCGACGCCGCAATTACCCATCATGAGGGTCGTAACACCGTGGCGCAGGGATTGCGACAACACCGGGTCCCAGGTTGCCTGGCCGTCATAGTGGGTATGGATATCGACCCACCCCGGCGCGACGATGAGGCCATTGGCGTCCACTGTCTCGGTGGCGGTACCGAGGTCGCGACCAATGGCGGCAATCATGCCGTCCTTGACGGCGATGTCCGCGACGAAGGGCGCGCCGCCGCTGCCGTCCACGACGGTACCGCCTTTAATGAGGGTATCGAAATTTGCCATGTCTGCTACTCCCCGGACGGCCGCCTCGGTCGCCCACAGCCTGCGATTGATGAGTTCGAACCGCCGGTTCGAAAGTGTCTAACATCCCCTTGCGGCGGCTTCGAAACACCGGCGCGCAGCGGGGTCCCCCGACTGTGGCCCAAGGCTGGGTCTTTTTCAATCCCGATCAAGTGGGTAGGTGCTGACGCTGGCCTGCCGGCTGGGTATGCTGTCGCCATGCCCAATTGTGACCACCACCTGCGCGCGCGGATTATTCAGCATCTTGCCGAGTTCGCCGTCACCGTTGGTGAGCCGGGTGCTAAAGCAGCAGCGGTCGCGTTAGCGGTGGTC
>JANOXY010000784.1:0-2278 GCA_031418675.1 Pseudomonadota bacterium | reverse complement strand
TGCATGCTAACAGGCTGTCGCGCAGGATGGGTTCTGCACTGTCATGGCGGCTTGCTCAAGCCAGCACTTCCACCCGGTCACCCACACTCACCGTTCCTTCTTCGATGACTTCGGCATAACTCGCAAAACCCGGGGTGGCATAGTCGGGCAACAGGCCATCGGGCAATGAGGCTTTGGCGCGATAACGGATCATGCCCTTCATGACTTCCTGATCACGTATGCCGGTGGTGGGGTTAAAACCCGTGATAGCGCAGCGTGGCACCGGGGTGCGCACCCGCAGTACGGCCGTGCCGATGCGCAAGCGCTTGCCGTCCCACTGGTCTTCTTCATGCTCAACGCTATTGTCCAGCACCAGCCCGGCGCGAAAGCGCGCGGCATCCACGGGGCTGCCAACTTCTTGCGCTACGCGTCGCAAAGAACCCGTCGTCAGCACGGTGACCGGCAACACATCAACAGCGGCGCCCTTGGACAGGCAACGCACCAGGCGTATCGGTCGCCCGGCAAACTCCGACAGCGCTTGTTGCCACGGCCCTTCCACCTCGGCGACGTCGATAGTGCGCAAACCGAAGTGGTCGATACCCCAGGCGCGTCCACTGCCCAGTGCGGACCCTTCGAGCGTGCGACCATCGGCGTAGTTCAGGCGCAGGTGTTCGGCCTTGGCATCAAAAACAAACTTGAGCGGAAAAAAACTGCCGTGCTGATCCGATCCCACAAAACGATCATCGGCTTCGACCAGCGCAAACTCGCGGTCGTAACGAATGCCGGCATGACCGATGTCAACCCGTTCCGGGTGCAGGAACTGGGTGGCCTTGACGAATACCTGGCCGAGTTGTGCAACGGTGATCATGCTGATCGCTCCCCTCGTAGTGATGTTTATGCGCTATGTTTACCGACCTTGAACAAGCTCAGCGCCGGTGTGTGGCGAACCATAACCGCCGATTTGCACCAAGTCGAGCTTGCCTGTATTGGATAGCTGCCCACGGCCGCGGCGGCGCAGGTACAACACGCTGACAACAGGGGAACTGCTGTGGACACCATCATCATCAAAGCCTGCCTGAACGGCGCGCGCGGTCGCGAACAAAGTGTGCACGTGCCCTGGACCCCGCAGGAAGTGGCCGATGACGCCTTACGCTGCGCCGCGGCCGGCGCTTCCATCGTGCATATCCACGCCCGCAGTGACGCCGGCGCTATCAGTTACGACCCGCAGTGGTATGCCGAAGCCGACCGCCTGATCCGCGCGCGCAGCGATCTCATCATCAATCACACCACGGCGCGCATGCCCGACGCGTCCATCGACCAGGTTTTGCGCTATCTGCGTGAAACACCCGAGCCGGTGGACATGGTGTCTTTAAACACCGGCAACATCGTCGTCAACGGTGTCCTGCACGATGGCACACGCAGCACCCTCGCGATCCCCAATACCTACGAGGACATCCGCCAGACCATCCTGACCTGCCGCGCACGCGGCATCGTGCCCGAGCCCGCAGTGCTGGATACCGGCTTTCTCAGTAACGTCGTAAGCCTGGTTGAGGACGGGCTGCTCAACTCGCCCAATTACCTGCTGTTGGAATTTGGCGGGCGCTTTGGTGACGGGCTGTTGATCATGCCCGGCACGGCGCGCAGCTATGTGTACATGACCGACTGCGTGCGGGAGTTATTTCCCCAGGCGATTTGGGCTGCGCACGGCATTGAAGACAGTGTCTTTCATATCGCTGCACTGGCGATCGCGGGTGGCGACCATCTGCGTATCGGTTTTGAGGATCGCGCTACCTTGAACGATGGTCGACCGGCCACCAGCAACGCCGAGTTTGTGGCGTGGGCCGTCAGTGCAGCACGGGCCCATGGCAGAGAGCCCGCCACACCCGCCCAGGCACGCGCGTTGTTGGGTCTGGCGGCGCGGTAGATCAATAGCTAGGGGCGATCTGACACCGGCGTACCCGTGACAGACGCAACGCGCCGACGCGGCTGCTCAGGGCTTGAAGGGTGAAAACGGCGCATCACTCGACGACGCACGGCGACTGCGACGCGCACTGTCACTGGCAAACGCTGTGCGCGGGTCCGGTGCAGCCGCCTCGGGTTTTGCCACAGGCGCTTGAGTGATAACCACTTCGCCGGCCAGCGATGCGGACGACGACTGCGTCCTAGACCCGGGCTGACGCATCATCGCTTCGGAATAGGCGATGCCATTCTGGATCTCTTTTTGCGCCGGACTGCGTTGACGCGCCACCGCAAAAAGTTGCAAAGAGCCGGCGTAATTACCGGACTCCTGTTCCACCAC
>JANOXY010000783.1:0-2354 GCA_031418675.1 Pseudomonadota bacterium | reverse complement strand
CTGGAATTCTGGGTCGATCCCGCCAGCCCGTATTTTCGTGAAGAATTCGGCTCGGGCAAAAAATTCATTTTCTTTTGTGCCGGTGGCATGCGTTCCGCGCTTGCTGCACAGTCCGTCCACCACATGGGGCTCGCCCCGGTGGCGCACATGGCCGGGGGGTTTGGCGCGTGGGTGAAAGCCGGCGGTGTGGTTGAACCCAAAGAAGTCAAATTGCCCGAGGCGAAAAAGCCCGCATAACCCCGACCGTGGTGGTGAGCCAAGCCGAACCAGTGCGGCGCTGGTTCGTGCTGAGAGCGGTGCTGGCGCTATTGGGCTTGGTAGGGTTGAGCGTCTGGGCTTGGTGGCAGCGACCGGACGCCTTGTCGGGTGGCTGGCATGCACAGATGTTGCCCGGCGCGTTCCTCGCACTCTGCTCGCTTGCTGCCTATGGCGCGCGCTTTCGCCAGGTGATGCGCTTGCTGAATATCAAACTCACCCTGCGGGAGAGCTTGCGCATCGTAAGCTTCGCAGTGTTTTGCCAGTTCTGTGTGCCCGTGGGCGGTGGTGCTGAGCTGGCCAAGTTCCTCAAGCTGCGAGGACTCGCACCCGAGCGTCGGGCCTTGATCAGCGCCTCCGGAGTCGTCCTTGAACACATCATCGGCTTGCTGGCCCTGGTCGCCACGGCCAGCGTGTTATTTGCGATTTTCAGGCCATTCGCCCTTACAGTACCGCCGCTGGTGGTAGCGATCGTCGCGCCCACCATCCTGGTCTTGGCAGCAATGGTGTTGTTGCGACGTCAAGGCAGCACGAGGCTGGACAGCACACAACTTCTCGCGCACAAAAGTGATGTGGTGTTGGCCTTGGGCTGGTCACTGCTCATGCAGGTTTTACTGGCGGCGGCGGTTTATGTCGGGAGCCTGGGATGGGCGATGAACATCGCCTACTGGCAGATACTTTTTGTGCTGACCACCGCCGGGGTGTTGCAAGCTGTGCCCGCCAATTTGCTCGGGGTGGGTGCGGCCGACGTGGCGGGCACTGGCCTGTATGTAGCGCTGGGCTTGTCCGTGTCACACGCCATCCTGTTGGCGTCTTTGTTGATCAGCTATCGCTTGCTGGTGGTGCTGTTTGGCGGGTTGTGGGAACTCGACCGGGCGCGCCACGTGATGGCGGGTGAAGCTTAGTCGCGGCAAGCGGTGCGGTGAAGGTTTTGCTGGCGGAGCGCGGCCACCTCAATCATGAAAAATCCGCTTTGCTGCCCTACCGTGTCGCCCCATCATCTCCGGTAGCACGCGGATCAGCCAGTTGAGTGGTGCAAAGCGGCTGCGGCAATAGAGAAAGAGCGGTTCTACGTCGGCACCGACCAGGCTCTTGGCATCGTAGGAACCCAGGCCGAGATGGATGTAGCGGCTCTGACGTTCAATGCCGAGTTTGATAACTTCGTTCATCAGGCTGAACCATTCGGCGCTAGGTCGCCCGGCTTCGCGGCCGAAGAAGGTCGCGATGGTGTTTTCGCGATCGGTCAGCACCATACCGTGTGCCACCATGCGTCCCTCGCGGCGCGCCACCAGCATCAGGCTCTGTTCGCCGAGCTTGCTGTCCATATTGGCGTAGTAGGCCGGGCCGAGTCGTTCACGTTTGAAACGTTGCGCACGCGCCAGCACCACCTGCGCCTGGGCCGCCCAGGTCTCGGCGTGCTCGCCGAAACGACTCAGACGCTCGACCTGCTGTCCGTTGTCGATGCTCTTCTGCAGGCGACGTTTGACGTCCTTGCGGTAACGCGCGCGCATACTCGCCAGATAATCCTCGTAGCTCGCCCAACGCACTGGGATGCGCGCCAGCGGCATGTTCATGCGCAGCGTATAGCCCTGGTGCAGTAAAGCGTCCACCGCCTCGCGCTCGGCAGTGAGGAAATCGCGGATCACGATCAGCCCGCTGTTGGCGCTATCCGCGATGGCATCAATAGCATGTTCCAGCTCGCGCAGCAGAGCGGGGCGATCTTCGCCGCCACGGATCGATATGCCATGGCCAGCGACCAGTGGTGACGCACACTCGGTGATGCGTACGCTCAAAAAGCGCGGCCACACACGCCGCAGCCCGGCTGCCCAGCGTTGCAAACGTGTCGGCAGCAGCTGCGCGAGATCGGTGCTGATGGTGTAAACGCAGGCGTGCGCCACCATCTCGTCGTTCTGGTTATAGATCACCGGGTAGTAGTAGCGACAGTCGTTGATACCCGACTGCTCGACCGCGTCCAGATAGGCGTGGGAACGTATCACTGAGCTGGGACCGGACAGTTCGTCCCAACGCGCGGCGTCGATGGCGCGTATCGACGTCACGACGACGGTGCGATAGTGCGCGGCCAGGCGTTCGGTGTTGCG
>JANOXY010000782.1:0-2540 GCA_031418675.1 Pseudomonadota bacterium | reverse complement strand
CCGCTGCCTGAATAGGACATGATGTTGTTGACGACCGGGCCGACTGGCGGAGGCGCCACTTGTTCGAGGATGCTCGGTGACAGCACGATGAACGTCTGGAACTGGAAAGGTTGAACAGTCACGTCGTAGCCGGCGGCGCGGAAGACCCCCTCGGCATAGGACACTGACTGGTTGAAGCCAGGGGTGCCAGAGGTGCGGATGCCGTTGTTGGCATCGGCGATGGCTTGGAGCACGCCCTGATGTGCGCGCACGCCTGCGAGCGTGACACACTCGAGCAGCTTGGCGTGGGTGTCGTTCACGCGCGAATCGCAGGCGGCGCTGCCTGCGGTTGCGGGCGATGCTATGCCGACGGTTGTGGTTAACAACATTGCGGCTACGGCGAGCTGGGGAAATCGTCTTTTCATGTATACCTCCGAAATTTGAATGAGCGAAAACACGTTCACCCGCTATCTCAAAACGAGGCGGCGGGTGAACACCAAACACCGAACGATCTACAACAGAGTAGACAGGTTCACAGTTTATCTTAGATCGATGTAAACGACATACGTCTCGATTTGGTAGGATTTTTAGTGGTGCAATTCGTTGGATTGCAAACTTTTGTCTTTAGTAATAATATCTTGTCCATGTTCGAAACTGATCTTCCGCTCAAATTTCTAACCAAATCAAAGATTGTGCTGTCAATTGCGAAACTCTGTTTGAAGGTGAGCGATTTGTCGCGCGGCGGCAAGGACAGTGCCGGCATCGGATATTCGTGCTCGCCATAGACGTGCAGTAGCTCACGACTGGTGACGAGCGCCTTCACTTTCGGGCCGGCTTTGAGCAGATCGGCGACATGCGGCGCAACGTCCAGCACCTGCTCGAAGTTATCCAGAATCAGCAGCACCTGGCGCGACCGCAGATGCGCTCCCAAACGCTCACTCAACGGCACAGGCCCGGCTTCGGCCATGGCGAAGATGCGCGCAACCGCTGGCAGCACATTCGCTGGATCACTAATCGGCGCGAGCGACACGAACCAAACGCCATCTGCGAAGTGGTTGAGAACGGTCTGACCTGCCTGAATGCTCAGGCGAGTCTTGCCGATGCCGGGCGGGCCGACCAATGTGAGCAGCCGCACATCCGGCCGCAAGAGTTTCTCACACACCTCGGCCAACTCGCGGGCACGGTCGACGAACGATGTGAGCGGGGCGGGCAGGTTGGTGAGTGGCTGCGAAGTCGCAGATACGCCTCGTCTCGCGCGTTCATCAAGGACAGGCGGCTCGCCCGCGCCACGAGCGAACTGCACAAACTGCTCGCGGGCTTCGTCGGAGATTTTCAGCGCGCTCGCCAGCAGTTCTGCAATCTGCTTCGACGGACCGCGCTGATCGCGCTCAATCTTCCCCAGGGTGATCTCGGCGCAACCGATCTGGCTCGCCACTTGCGCACGCGTCAGATCAAGCGCGTTGCGGCGCGCCTTCAGCCATTGGCCGAACGTCAAGAGTTGCATTTGTATACCCTGTGTATACCCAATTGTATATCTTGACCTCCTGTAAATGCAGGCTGCAACGTGATGAAATGTGCGCATGATACAAACCCAATTCCAATCTGCCGTGTTTCAGCCTTCGGCTGACAAGCTGGCCTACTGGATGGTCGGTGATCGCGTCACCGTGTTGATCAGCGGCGAGCAGACCAATGGCGCCTACGCGGTGCTCGAGGCGTACACAGTCGCTGACGGCGGCCCGCCGCTGCATATTCACCACCGCGAAGACGAAATGTTTTCGTCCTCGATGGCGACATCACTATCTTCGTGGGTGATTAAGTGGTTAGGCAGACCACCGAATTGAAGCCCGAATCGACGCTGGAGCAGGTATTCCTCATGTTAAACGAATCAACAACGAAAGCCCCCGGAGGACCATGTATGAAAACAGAACACGACAGTTCAGTGATGATTAGCCTATGCCACGTCGGAATGTATGCCAAGAATCCAGCTTCGCTAGCCGAGTTTTACCGCGACGTTATGGGCATGCAAGTGGTTGGCGGCAGTGATGCGAGTCACCCACTGGGTCCATCTGCCTTCCTGAGCAGCCGTCCGCGTGAAGAATCCCACGAGATCGCAATATTCAGCCATCCGGAATTAGCCCATAGGGCCTTCAAAGTTGGAACACTGGCCGCATTAAAGCAGTTCTATCAGAAGATTGTTGGACGAGGCATCCCCATTAAATTCCAGTTACTGCATGGTGTATCGATTGCCTTCTATTTTCATGACCCAGAAGGCAACCTGATTGAAGTGTATTGGCGCACTGGATTGGAACACCGACAGCCATATAGCGAGGAGATCGATCTGACCAAGACGGAAGAGGAGTTACTGCAGAGGTTGAAGCCTCTGACTGGTCGGAAAGACTCCTCCTCTTCGCCCGAGCAACTGCCTAACCTAGGCATGCAGCCGACCCGCCGCCAAAAGCGGCGGCGAGCGGCTGATGCCTGATCGTTCGCGCTACGCCGGGGACGTGTGCGCATGTGTCAGCGGTGTCGTTCACCATTTCAAAAACGAAGGCGATAAGCCG
>JANOXY010000781.1:0-2819 GCA_031418675.1 Pseudomonadota bacterium | reverse complement strand
AGAGCAAATCACGCGGCCCAGGCGAAGCGGCAATAAGCCGGGCGTTTGCGTACGAGCGACCTTGCTCGCCGCTCAGCGGCGATTTAGTTGCACCAGGTTTTGCACCATGGAAACGTCAGGTGCGCCACCGTTGCCTCAATTCAAACTCGACGGTGCTGCCTCGATGCTCGCCAGCCGTGCGGCGAGCTGCGCACGCAAGGCGTCATTGGGCGCCAGTGCCAACGCGCTTTGCAACTCATGGCGAGCCATGCCGGGGACGCCAAGCGCTAACCACGATTCCACCCGCTCGAGATGAATGGCAAGCGGCTGCGGCACCACCGCCAGCTGATAATCGGACAACTCGATGGCCTGGGCATGATCACCCTGACCCAGCGCCAGCAGACGCAGGTTATTCAACATCCGCACCATTACGTCCTGCGGGCTTGCGACCTGGAACGCGCCGTCCTCGGGTATCTCGTTGGCGGCCAGCCACGCGCGACAGCTCTCACGGCCGGTGAGTTGCATACTGAAGGGGTCAACCAGCTGGCCTTCGATCGCGACCAGAAAATGACGGGGGAAATTGATGCCTACCGCCGACAAACCACAGCGCTCGGCAACGCCGACCAGGACCATTGCCAGGCTGATGGGGATGCCGCGTCGTTGCCGCAGCACCTCCGCCAGTGAACTGTTGGCCGTTCGATAGTAGTCATTGGCGCCGGCGAAACCGAGTGCCTGCAAGTGGGCAACAACCGCCCGTGCGCTCTTGCCCGCCCCCGCCGCCAAGCGTGCGAGCTCGCTGCGACACCAGTCCGCATCAAAGTCCTTGGTGGTGACCCGCCCAACCAGCAGCGCCGCTTCCACGACACCCTGCGGCGCGGCGGCAAAAGCGCGAAATTCCTGCAGAAGCTCGGGTGACGACATGGTCGGGCATTCTAGCGGCAGCATGGCGCTCGGATCGACGTCTGCTCGTCTGCGCATTTCCACCGCGCCCACAAGGAAGGACAATGGTGCTCACGCGGCCGCCGGCCGCTGACCCATCAAACAGGAGCCCACCCCCCATGAGTGACCCAATCATCGAAGCCAGCACCGTCGGCTGGATAGCCCAACATCGTGACCTTTACTTGAAGGACGGCGCCGCCGGTCATCTGTGGGATTCGACCTTCGCCGGCGGCCCGGGGCCATTGCCGACCCTGCTGTTGACCACCATCGGCGCAAAATCCGGACAGGAATCCGTCATGCCCCTGCTCTACGGCAAGGTCGCCGGCGGTTACGCCATCATTGCGTCCAAGGGTGGAGATCCCAAGCATCCCGGCTGGTTTCACAACCTGAGCAAACAACCGGAATGCAAACTGCAGGTTGCCACCGAGGTATTCAAAGTCCGCGCGCGTGTTGCTGCCGGTGCGGAACGCAAGACCGTATGGGATCAGATGGCGGCCATGTACCCCCCCTTCAGCGACTACCAGGCCAAAACCAGCCGCGAGATCCCGGTGGTCGTGCTCGAACCCATCCGCTGAGTTTGTCGCCGGCGCGTCACTCCGACACGCCGGCATCACCGCCCGGCCACAGGGTCCGCCCGGCAATCGACGCGTTCATTTTCGAGCGACCAGGCAGACGCGCCGCGGCGGAAAAACTGCCGGTACCCGCAACCCGCACAAAAGCCCGCAAGGCGTTCTTTGTGTCGATCGCAGTTCCTGATTGTCTCTATCGTCGAAACGACGATTTACTCTTAGACGGGATTGTATAGATGGAAGCAACTACGAATAATGCCTCGCAACTTGTTAAGAGCGGACTCGCGTCAGGATGACTGCCATCAAAAATATCGCTTCAGTGTTTGTTTCCCACGGTGCGCCCACCCTGGCGCTGGATGAACTGCCGGCACGAGACTTTCTGCGTAATCTGGGCACACAACTCGAACGGCCACGGGCGATTGTGGTGATCAGCGCCCATTGGGAAACCGACGAAATCACTCTGAGTGCAGGGGCGCAGCCCGCTACGGTGCACGATTTTTTCGGCTTTCCGGCGGCGCTCTACGCGCTGCGTTACGCCGCCCCCGGCGATGCTCGGCTTGCGCATCACATCGCTACGCTGCTCAAAGCAGCCGGCATTGCCGCCCATTGCGACGCTGAACGCGGCTTTGACCACGGCACCTGGATCCCGCTCGCCAACATGTATCCCGCAGCCGACATCCCCGTCGTGCAGATGTCGGTGTGTCCCAACCAGTCAGCTCTGTTTCACTGGCGCGTGGGCCGCGCTTTGGCGAGCCTGCGAGAAGAACAAGTGCTGGTAATGGGTTCCGGCTCCATGACCCACAACCTCGGCGACTTTCGCGCGCAGCGCAATACAGCCATGGCCGATCAAACGCCGGCTTACTGCGAAGAATTCAGTGCGTGGGTAGCAGCACGGATCGAAGCCGGCGACAGCGAGGCAGTGATCCGCTATCGCGAAACCGCACCCTTTGCTACGCGCGCCCACCCGAGTCCCGAACATTTCCTGCCTTTACACGTCGCACTCGGTGCTGCCGGTGTTTCCTGGTCGGGTGAACGCGTGCACCACAGCTACATGTGTGGCGTGGTGGGCATGGACTGTTATTTTTTCCGCGCTGGTTTCCATCCAGATCGCAGTGCCGTTCAATAACGGCAATACGATCTACCAACAACACACAAGGAGAACTTCATGCACGCCATATCTCGAGGCACACTCGCCGCCGCGGTTTTCGGTCTGAGCAGCGCGTTCAGCGCCGTCGCACCCGCTGCCGACTACCAGATTGATCCCACTCACTCGTTTGTGGAATTCAAGATCCAGCATCTGGGTTACAGCTGGATGTTCGGTCGTTTTGACAA
>JANOXY010000780.1:0-6139 GCA_031418675.1 Pseudomonadota bacterium | reverse complement strand
GTGAAGCTGTCGTAGAGCGAGGCATATTTGATGTCGCCGGGTTTGATGCCGGCTTCTTCAAAGGCTTTGGCCGCCGACCACTGGCCCGCAGAATGGCTCAAGTCCACCTGGCCACCGCGCATATGTTTAATCGCTTCGCCGGCGCCCAGTACGCGTACCTTGGGGCGCTTTAATTGCGCGGCGATTTCGGGCGCGACCATCACGATGGCGCCACCACCATCGGACACCACACAGCAATCGAGACGATGCAGTGGATCGGCCACGATGGGCGAGTTGACCACCTCTTCAACGGTCACCACATCGCGCAACATGGCGTGTGGATTGTGTTGTGCGTGCTGCGAGGCGGCGACCTTGATCCACGCCAGCTGCTCAGCGGTCGTGCCGTAGTCGTGCATGTGACGGCGCGCGACCATCGCGTAGATATTCAAGACCGTCGGTTTGAAAGGCGCTTCAAAAGCCTGGTCCGGTGGTTGTATCGCCAAAGGTGCGCGCCCGGGTGCGGCGCCGCCGGTGCGTGGCTTGCCGGCCAGGGTGATCAGCGCGACCTTGCACTTGCCGGCGGCGATGGCCTGCGCGGCGTGATTGGCGTGCACGATATAGGACGAGCCACCGGTCTCGGTGGTATCGATGTGGCGCACGTCGAGGCCCAGGTAATCGGCCATCGACAGCCCGCCCAGGCCCGGCGCATCACCGGCGCAGAAATAGGCGTCCACATCACGCAATCCCAGCCCGGCGTCTGCCAGCGCGCCCTTGGCCACTTCAGCATGTAATTGCGCGATGGGGATGCCTTCGGCTTTGCGCGTCGGATGTTCATAAATGCCGGCGATATACGCCTTGCCCTTGATGCTCATGGTTGAGAATTCCACTCCGGTTGAGGCCAAACAATCGGCCGCGCTGGTGAGCAGCGCGCCGCAGCGGGAGCTTACATCAGCTTGCGCGCGGCCGGCCGCTTTTGCCCGGCCCCGAATGCGGGTGATCGCTGCGCGGCAGTCTCGGGCAGTTTTAGGGGAGCGTGTCCTGCGGCACAGATTGCGAATCCTTATTCGTCACGCAAGGAGGCCGACAACAACGTCGGCGTGATGTCGGGATCCGGGACGGCTTAAGCCCAGGCCCTCGCGCCGGCACCGCTACTGGCCCGCCGGTTCAGCTTCGCGCCGCGATGTAATCCGAGCGGATAGTCACCACGGCGTTGAACCAGGCTTCCATGGCGGGGACATCCATTGCCGACCAGTCGGGGATCTCGGACACGAAGGCCCGACCAAGCTGATTGCCGAAACGCACCAGCTGATTGTTGGCGGCGGTGCGCTCGTTGTCCCAGCGGGACAGGGCCGCGTCTAAAGGTAGATCGCCGCTCAAGGCTTCACCCAGCGCAATGGCATCGTTGATGCCTTTCAGGGCGCCGGCGCCGGTGTGGGGTCGGGCAAAAGCACCGGCGTCACCCACCAGACAAATGCGTCCACGACGGTAGGCCGGCACTTCGCAATCGCAAATTGAATAGGCAAAGGTGTCGGGGCTGCGTTCAAGAATTTCCGCGTAGAACGTTGGCATCACGCTGCATAACTTGTCTTTCAGCGCACGTTCGGTGGCAAGCGGCATCATGCCCGGCGGCAAAGAACCGTGATGCAGATGCCCGGCCTTGTCGGTCATGAAAGCCGCCAGTTCTGCGGGTGGCACCGCGACATAAACACCCCAGTTCACCAGGCGCTCGCCGACGGCGATGGAATCGTTGGCACCGGGCACAAAATAAAAAATGCCATGGCCACCGTCATAACCGACGCAGCGGATGCCAACTTCCAGGGGTGGCGATTCCGCTAAGGCCGCTTCGGGGATGTAGCCGCGCCACAGCACGTAGCCGGCGTAGTTGAGTGTAATGTCGGGGAACAGGGTCTGACGTCCGAGCGAGGCATACCCATCGGCACACACCACGAGATCAAAATCTGCATGCTCACCGTCGGCAAAACTGACGGTGACTTTGTCGTCGCTGGCCTGATCGAGCGCGCTCACCTGCTTGCGCGTGCGATAGACCCCGTTGGGTACGCGTTTGCGCAGATTGCGAAACAAGCCACCCCAGTTCAGTGCCGCCAGAGTCGCGGGCTGGGCCCAGGCGAGGCGGCCATAACGCGGCTCCTGGGCGGTGCGGCAGATGCGCAGGAAAGCCGGGGCCGGGAAGTAGGGCAGGTCGCGGTCGATCAGGTCGCGTGTGATGAAGGTCTCCATCACGGAAGTTGGCACACCCAGGCCCGCGCCGCGATCCTTGAGCTCTTCGCCCGAGCGCTCGAAGAGTGTGACCCTGTGGCCTTGCCGCGCCAGTTCAATGGCCGTGGTGCAGCCAGCGATGGAGCCACCGATGATTGCGATATCGAGCTCACGCGCAGGGCGATTGCGTTGTAACGATGGCGTCATGCTCCAGCTTCTCCCGAGTTCACCGTATCGGTTCGCACTATAGCCCAGGGAGGTGGGCGACCGCGGGCGCCCTGGTCTGGCAGAATGTTCAACAGCGGCCACCCTTGGGTCGCGTCCTGGGGAGGAAAAAACACATGAGCGACACAGCATTGCGTGACGGGCTCGCGCCCATCGCCACCAAGATTCTTTATGAAGACGATTATGTACGGGTCTGGAATCAGGTGGTGCCGGCCGGCGCGACCTTGGCTAAACACGAACATGTCTACGATTACTATCTCGTGAATGTGCAGGGCGAGGGCCCGTTTGAAGTCGACTTCCATGAAGGCAGCGGTGGTGCGCTGGGCGAGCACTTTAGTTTTCGGCCGCGACCCGGCACGGCGGATCTGGTGCCTAAGGGCCATATTGAAACGGCTCGCAATGCCGGCGAGGAATACCGCGCAATCCTGGTCGAGCTCAAAAAACGCTGAGACGGAAACCGGCTGAAGGGGTGCGGTGCACACGACCGCACGCTTCAAGCCCTCAAGTCACCCACGCTAAAGCCACAGGATTACGTCATGGACACACAAGAACTCTTTTTCGAAAGTGAAGGCACAGCGTTATGCGGTTGGCTGGCGCGCCCACCCGGCGAAGGTCCCCATCCCCTGGTCATTCTTGCCCACGGGCTAAGCGGCATCATTGATCTGGATCTGGCCGAGTATGCGCAGGTTTTTGTCGCGGGTGGTTACGCCTGTTTTGCCTACGATCATCGTAACTGGGGACGCAGTGCCGGCTGGCCGCGTAGTGAGACCGATCCCTGGCGCCAGGTGGCCGACATGCGTGAAGCGATCTCCTACGTGCGCACGCTGCCTGGCATCGATGCAGAACGCATTGGCCTGTGGGGCACGAGTTACGCCGGCGGCCATGCGTTGACGGTCAGTGCGCTGGATCGCCGCGTGCGCTGCGTGGTGTCGCAGGTGCCCTTGACCAGCGGTTCGCGAACATTTGCCAGCTGGGTGCCGCTCGACAAACAGGCCGGCTTCCTGAGCCGCATCGCCGCTGATCGTGATGCCCGTCGACGGGGTGCCCTGCCCGCGACGACGCCGGCCGCGGCCAAGGGTTCCGAAACGGCCGAGTGGGTGGCGAGCAAGGACACCAGCGGTCGCTACCGCAATGAACTGACCTTGCGCTCCTTCGATCTTTTGCGGACCTACGAGCCCATGTCTTTTGTGCCGTCCATCGCACCAACGCCGTTGATGATGATTATCGCGGCCCGTGATACCACCACCCCGACGGCCTGGCAGGAAGAAACCTTCGCGAGCGCGGGCGGGCCGAAAAAACTGCTGACGATTGATTGCCGGCACTACGACGTCTACATGGGCAAACTTGAAGAGGCGGCGCAGGCCGCTCTGGGTTGGTACCGCGAGCACTTATGAAGCACGCGACAATGTTATGAAGCTGAGAGGCCAGGTCGATGAGCAATAACCCACGGGACCTGACCCTGGTCTTGAGCGCCACCGACTTCGCCGCCCGCAAACATCGCAACCAACGACGCAAAGACAAAGAAGCTTCGCCCTACATCAATCACCCCATCACCCTCGCCAGCATTCTGTTGAACGAGGGTGATGTTGACGATCCGCGTATCCTCGCCGCGGCGCTACTGCACGACACCATCGAAGATACCGAGACCACCTACGACGAACTGAAAGGCCAGTTCGGGGTGTTGATCGCCGACATCGTGATGGAGGTGACCGATGTCAAATGGCTGCGCACCCACGCGCGCAAACGCCTGCAGGTGTCCCGAGCGGGGCGCTCGACGCGCGGTGCCAAGCTGGTCAAGCTGGCGGACAAAATCGCCAATCTGCGCGACATGATCGCCCACCCGCCCGATGGCTGGTCATTGGAACGCAAGCGCGAGTATTTCGACTGGGCCAAGAGCGTGGTGGATCAGATCCGCAACACCAATACGCGGCTTGAAAAGCGCTTCGATCGTATCTACAAACAAAGGCCGTGAATGGCCATGGTTGCAAAATCACGGACCGATGCGCGGTGCAAGAGGCTGTCCTGCAGTGCCGGTGAAACCTGATCCCTGCCCTTGTGGTGGCGCCAGTTACAGCACCTGCTGCGCAAGATTCCACGCCGATAGGAATGCACCCGACGCGCAGCGCCTGATGCGCTCGCGTTATAGCGCCTATGCGTTGGGACGATATGACTACCTGCGTGAAACCTGGCACGCCTCGACGCGACCTGTGTCGTTCGAAGCGCCGACACCACCGCGCAAATGGCTGGGCTTATCGATCCGATCTCATCGGACGGAGGGTGATCACGCGACCGTGGAATTCGTGGCGCGTTACCGCATTGATGGCCGCGGTCAGCGTCTGCATGAAGTGAGTCGTTTTGTGTGTGAAGACGGTCGCTGGTATTACCTGGACGGTGAACTTCGTTAAAAACCGGTTTGTTTGATTTGAAAGCAAGTTCTGTGGCGTGTTTTGAGTGTCCGATTAAAATCGGACCTACAGGGTGGCGTGTTTGAATGTCAGACTGAAGTCGGGCGTATGTGTAGGTGCGAATTTATTCGCACACTGAATGCAGGATGACGACCGGTCTTGTCCCGCCACCATCAGGGCTGCGCCGGCAAACCGACGCAACCCCAGGCCTTTAGAATTTCTTCAGCTGATGCCCACTTGCCACATAGTCCTTCATCATCTGCAACGCGCGCTCCGAGCCGCCTATCACGTGGGCGAACAGATCCCCTTCTTCGTCAACCCCATCGGCGGTGGTCTTGCCCCAGCTGGAGCGTATGACTTGTTTGATGGCGGCCAGGGCTGCTGGCGGTTTGTCGAGGAACTCCCGCGCGATGCCATGGGCGGCCGCCAGCACATCGCCGTCGATGTAGTGATGGACCAGGCCTTCGGCGGCGGCTTCCGTGGGTGAGAAGGTGCGACCGCGCAATACCCACTCCAGGGCCTTGCCCGGCCCGACCAGGCGCGCCAGACGGGTGGTGCCACCGGCGCCCGGCAGTATGCCGACCAGGATTTCCATCTGGCCTATGGTGTAGTTGCCCGGCCCGGCCAGGCGAATATCGCAGGCCAGCGCCAGCTCGCAGCCACCGCCGCCGCAAAAGCCATTGATCGCGGCGATGGTGGGCTTGCGTGAGTTATCGATGTTTTCCCACAACATGCGCAAGGGGGTGCGCGCGAAACGTGGATCGGCCAGGCCCTTGGCGCGCCGCGCCTGCAAGGCGGCGGTCATTTCGATGATTTCTTCGACCGAGAAGTGGCGAATGAAAACGTCCGGCAGGCCGCCCGTGAACACGATGACTCGCACATCGTCGTTATTTTCCAAGTCATTCAGGATGGCACTGGTCTGCGCCACCATGTCCGAGGTGAAAAACCCTTTGAGGGGATTGGTGAAGGTGACGGTCGCAATGCCGTCGGTGATCTTGCAAGCTACGGTGCCCATGGTGACTCCCCTTGGTGCGTGGATACAATCGGTGCGCTGTCGCGGCACGATAACGCCTTTGTGTCTGCACTGAAAACACCATCGCGTGCACCTAACCCTGAGGAACGGCCATGACCACTGCCAATTGCTGGAACGACACAGCGGAGTATGACTACGAGGCCTTGACCGCCGGACTCACGCGTTATCTGAAACTCAAGACCATGGCGGTGGGCATGAAGCGCTTCCGCAGCGTGGCCGAGATGGAGGCGGTACCGCGCATCCGCAGGCCCGATCCGGCGGAGAAGCTGGCCACGGATCA
>JANOXY010000779.1:0-6984 GCA_031418675.1 Pseudomonadota bacterium | reverse complement strand
GACCTCGACCTCACCCAGCTTGTCGGGATGGCGACGCTGGTGGAATTGAATGAAGCGCCGTATCCAGTAGATATAGGCCTGTTCGGTACGGATGCTGTAGTGACGCACGCGCACGGCAGCGCTCACGCGATTAAGAAAAGGGGATGATGAAGCCACGTCCTTGTGTCTCCTGATGGGTTCCACCAGCAACGCTAACCGATGGCCCGCGAGCGGTGCAATGGATACCTGACGGCACTACGCGTGCGGACCTTGGTGGGCGCTGCTGCGAGGCTGATAATGGACGCCAGCCTGGCGGTCGGGCCACGGCCGGCTATCGCGCCATGGCAGCAGTCAGCAGCACACTGCGCGTGTCACAGCGGACCTTGAAGCTTCAACCATGATCCAGACCAAATCGGTGGCCAGTCCTATCGACCCGCAGCGCGACGGCCTGCGCATCCTCGCCACCCGCTTTCGCGGGCGTGGCATGCAGCGCTCCCGCTACGACGTGTGGATGCCTAACCTCGGGCCCAGCGAGACCCTGTTGCGCGACATGCAGGCGGGCCGCATTACCTGGGCTGCGTTCATTCGTGGCTACCGTGCGGAGCTGTTCGACGCCACTGCCGTCGATGATCGTAATCGCACCATCAAGAACCACGGTCAGAAATTTACCCTGCGCCTGCTCAAGGCCCTGGCAGCGCACACCCCAATCACACTCATGTGTCATTGTGCCGAGACCCAACCGCAATGCCATCGTCACGAGCTGGCGCGCCTGCTGGCGAGCAAGCGCATCTGATGCTGGTGCGCGCTGCGCTGTTGTTTCTGGCGTTTGTAAGTCTGCCCGCCGCGGCGGCGCCGGTGGACTGTGTCGTGCTGCTGCACGGCCTGGCGCGTACCGCCGGATCGATGGAAAAGCTGGCAACAGCATTGCGTGATCACGGCTACGAAGTGGCCAACGTCGACTACCCTTCTCGCCATTTCGGTATCGCCGAGCTGGCGGGTCTCGCGATTGGCGAGGGTTTGTTACGCTGCGATGCCGTGCAAGCACCCAAGATCCACTTTGTCACCCATTCGCTGGGGGGCATCCTGGTGCGTTACTACCTGAAGCATGACTCCATCGCCAACCTGGGCCGCGTGGTGATGCTCGCGCCGCCCAACCACGGCAGTGAAGTGGTTAATCATTTTGGCCAGTTGCCCGGCTATCGGCTGCTCAACGGTCCGGCCGGTTTCGAACTCGGTACCGACGCCCGCAGCATTCCTTTACAGCTGGGTGCAGTCGATTATGCGGTCGGTGTGATCGCCGGTACGCGCAGCATCAATCCGATCCTCTCCAGCGTCTTGTCGAACCCCGACGATGGCAAAGTCTCGGTGCAAAGCGCCAGGTTGGACGGCATGACGGACTTCCTCACTGTGCCGGCATCCCATCCATTCATCATGCGCAACGCCGCCGTCATCAGCCAGGTCGTGCACTTTCTTCAGACCGGCACCTTCCGGCACGGTAGGCCATGAGTGTTGGCTGGCGCGTGTAACTGACCATCGCAGGCGTTCGCGTACACTCGCGACTGCGACGAGCGGATACCAAGTTTGATTACATAGGAACCAAGCCCGCTATGAACATCAGCAACGGTCCTGCCATTCTCTACCCGATGTTTGCCCTGGCGGCCTTGACCGCCTCGGTACTTGGTCTGGTGCCCATCACACGGGTACGGGCCGGTCAGCGTGGTGAGTTGCAGGTTGACGATTTTAAATACGGCGAATCTGCCGCCGTGCCGCCACGGGTCAGCATTCCCAACCGCAATTACATGAACCTGCTTGAGTTCCCGCTGCTGGCGTATGTCGCCTGTCTGACCGCTTATGTCGCCAGCGACGTCACCGCGCTGATGGTGCAAACCGCGTGGGCTTACGTCGTTATGCGCATGGTGCACAGTGCCATTCACCTCACCTACAACCGCGTCGCCCATCGCGCGCTGGTGTTTGGAACAAGCAATTTTGTGCTGGTCGCGTTATGGGTGCAGGTTGGCATGCATCTGCGCTGAAGGAGCCCCGTATACTGCCCTAGTGAATTCCGGGCCAAAGCCCTCTTTCGCGATGCCGAAGTTCCTTCGTTGAGGTCAAACGCGTGCCATTAATCGCCCTATCGATCATTGTCCAGCTTGCGCTGGTGGTGCACATCATCAAGACCGGACGCAATACCACCTGGGTCTTCATCGTGCTGTTCTTTCCTGTGATCGGCACCCTCGCCTATTTCATCATCGAGCTGCTCCCCGAACTCACCCATACCCGCACTGCGCGCACCGCCCAACACAAACTCGCCACGGCGGTGGACCCCGACAAGGCCCTGCGCGAAGCAAGCGAGCGCTACGCCGTGGCGCGTACCGCCCAGAGCGCCCTGGATCTGGCCGGCGAACATTTGCTGCGGGCCAACTTCGGCGACGCGAAGGATATCTATCAACGCGCTTTGAGCGGCGTACACGACGATGACCCGGACTTGCTCATGGGTCTCGCCCAGGCGCATTTCGGCCTCGGTGATTACGCCGGCGTGATCAGCTGCCTGGACAGCTTGAAAGAAAAAAACCCGGCCAAAACTTCCCAGGATGGCCATCTGCTCTACGCGCGTGCGCTGGAAGAACTGGGAAGGGTCGAGGATGCGATGCACGAATACGAGAGCCTGGTCGGCTACTACGCCGGTCCGGAACCCAGCTGTCGCCTCGGAGCGCTGCTGAAAGCACAGGGGCGGCAGGCCGAAGCTCTGGCCTTGTTCGAGGCCGTCATCGCGCGCAGCAAGATCGCTGGCAAACACTACAACACGATTTACAAAGATTGGATCGCGCAGGCGCGACGGGAAACCCAAGGCTGAGTGAGCCGGCAAGGCCTGCTGCTGATCATGGCCGGACCAAGCGACCCGCTGCGGCCCGATAAACCCCTCATGGCGCCGTTTTATCCATGAATGACAACGACGAAACCGACGAACAAAAGGCCACGCGTTTGCGGCGCGAAGCGGCACTCGGCAGTGAGCGGCTGGTCGGCACACCGCCAGTGCCCTTCATCAAGGGCGAAGCACCTTTTTGCGGCTTCTGCGGCCGCGGCAAGGGCGAATACCGTCGTCTGATTGCGGGCCCCAAGACCAATATCTGCGACCTGTGTCTCGCCAATGCGCAGCAGCAGATCAGGGGAGAAAAACCTGCTTAATTGAAGCGCACAGCGCTGCGGCAGAATTTGTTCAGACGCCAAAATCGATGGCGAGGATGCGACTCAAGTCATCGATAGCCTGCTGCTCCGATACCACTTTGATGGTGGTCATGCCGAGGTCGCGGGCGGGCTTGAGATTGATGCCGAGGTCGTCGAGATACACAACCGCCTGGGGCGCCACCCCGACCCGCTCGCAGGCCAGGGCATAAATGCGCGGGTCAGGTTTGCGTATGCCCTCCTTGCTCGATTCGATGATCACGTCAAACAAGCCCATGACCGCTTTGACGTCGTCTGCCTGCTGATCGGTGCTCGACATGCCCGTACCCTGGCCGGCCTTGGCATTATTGGTCAGACAGGCCACGCGGTAATCCTGTTTGCAGCGTTGCAGCACCTTCACCATGCGCGGGCGCACATCACCGCCCAACAGGCCAATCACTTCGCGGCCGCGGATCTCATGGCCAGCGGCAGCGGTTTCACGGGCAAACAATTCATCGAATTCTTCCACCGTGCAGCGGCTCGATTCGAATTTTGCCCAGGCATTGTCCTGGTGATTGATGGCATTGACACCGCGAATAAAGTTGAGTGGCAAACCGCGGCCGCGCTCGTAGCGGTTGAAGTTGTCGAAGGGCGAGGTGGTGACAACGCCGCCAAAATCCCATAACACTGCCTGGAAAGCCATGCTGACCCCACGTGAATAATTGTGGCGGGCATTTTCGCAGATTGAGGACTAACGGGTATGCTGTCGTATGCCCGCTCCCCATGACTTCCCCATCGCCGTGCTCGGCCTGTACGCCGGCCCCATCGCGCCGCTTGTCGGCGGCCGTGCAAGTGCCATTCACAAACTGCCAGTGACGGGCGCCGTGGCGCTGAACGAACTTGGCCTGTGTGGTGATGCGCAGGCTGACCGCCGCCTGCATGGTGGTCCGGACAAGGCCCTCCATCATTTTCCGAGCGAGCATTACACGGTGCTGGCCCACGCTTTTCCCGCGCTTGGGGAGCTGCTCGCGCCGGGCTCGATCGGCGAAAATATCTCCAGTCTGGGTCTGACCGAAGAGACCGTTTGCCTGGGGGACGTGTACAGCCTGGGCACGGCACGCGTGCAGCTTACCCAGCCGCGCAGCCCGTGCGGCAAGATTGATCGGCGTTACGGCGTCGATGGACTGGCAAAACATATCCAGGACCACGGTTACTGCGGCTGGTATTACCGCGTGCTCACCAGCGGTATGGTGCGCGCCGGTGACAGCTTGCAGCTGCAGGAGCGCCAACCGGACGCCATTACCCTGGCGGTTTTTCACGCCACCATGCGTGAACCACGGCCACCAGCGGATTTGCTGGAGCGCCTGGCCAATATGGCGGTGCTGGGCACCGACTGGATCAAAAAACTGAGAGGCCGCCTGCAGTGGCTGGCGCGCCAACCGCAATCAAAAAAATAGGATGTTATTCAAGTGACGACCGTCATCGAACACGCCGCCAGTGCCGCCATCGCGGATGTCCAGCGCGGCTTGCAGGGCTCGGGTTATATCGCGAGCGACGCCATCGCGACCTGCGTTTACATCGCCAAGGCGCTGTCAAAACCGATTCTGGTGGAGGGGCCACCCGGGGTCGGCAAAACCGAACTCGCCAATGCCACCGCCAAGCTGCTGGATAAACCCCTCATTCGATTGCAGTGTTACGAGGGTCTGGACGAAGCCAAGGCGCTCTACGAATGGAAGTACGGTAAACAGCTGCTCTACACCCAGGTCCTTAAAGAAAAGCTGGGTGACCTCATGGAAGGTGCCAAGGGCTTGAAAGAATCAATTTCGCGCCTGCACGAATTTGACGACACGTTTTTTAACGAAGAATTTCTTGAACCGCGCCCCTTGTTGAAAGCCTTGTGGGCTGAACATGGCGCAGTTTTGCTGATCGATGAAATCGACAAATCGGACCAGGAATTTGAAGCCTTCCTGTTGGAGCTGCTGCAGGACTATCAGATCTCGATCCCTGAAATCGGCACGGTCAAGGCCAAACATACACCCATCGTGTTCCTGACCTCGAACAATACCCGCGAGATCGGTGATGCGCTGAAGCGTCGTTGTCTGCACCTCTACATCCCCTTCCCCGATGCCAAACTCGAGCAGCGCATCATTGAGTCGCGTGTGCCGAGCTTGGAAGCGGGTCTGCGTAGCCAACTGGTGGCCTTTGTGCAGAGCTTGCGTGGTCTGGATCTGAAAAAAGTACCGGCGGTCAGCGAAACCATCGACTGGGCACGCACCCTGTTGCTGCTGCACGCGTCCGAGCTGGAGCCGGCCCTGGTCCGCGCCACGCTCAACGTACTGCTCAAGTTTCAGGACGATATCGAACACGTTGATGCCGAGGTGCCGGCCCTGGCCCGCCAGGCGGCAAAAAACGCGTGACCCAAGTCCTGGCCAATTTCATCAAGGCGCTGCGCGCCAGCGATGTGCGAGTGTCGACTGCTGAGAGCATCGACGCTGCGGCCGCGCTGGACCTGGTCGGCTTCGAGCGGCGCAGCCTGGTCAAGGAAGCGTTAGGCCAGGTGCTGGCCAAAACACCCGACGACAAGGCACGCTTCAACGACTGCTTTGAACGCTTCTTCACCTTTGAAGCCATCGACCAGGATGCTGAATCCGAGCGTGAGCAGAGCGCGCGCGACGACGGCGCACCTGACCTAGAACCTGGTGAAGGTGGCAGTGGCAGCGGCGGTGACGGCGGCCTGGCCGCCGTGCTCGAGCGCGGCGATGGTGCCGCCATACAACAGCTGGTCGCCAGTGCGGCACGCAATGTTCAGTTACAAAACATTCGCCTGTTTACCCAGCGTGGCATGTATATCCGCCGCATGCTGGAAGACATGGGCATCGACGAACTCGATGACCTGCTCTACGCCCTGTTCAAGGCCAATGACGACGACGCACGCGGCGTGCGGCTCAAGGCCCAGAAAGCGCGGCTGATTGAAAATGTCGCCGAACTGGTCGACCGACAGATGTTGATGTACACCGCCAATGCCTGGCCCAAACTGCGCGAGGAGGTATTGGAGAAAACACCGCTGGCACGCATCGAAATGCGCGACTTTAAAGTCATGCAGGAACTCGTGCGTAAGCTCGCCAAGCGCCTGGTCTCACTGCACTCCCGGCGCCGCCATGTGTCACGCCGCGGCCAGCTCGACGTGCGCCGTACGATTCGCCGCAACATCGAATACGACGGTCTGTTATTCGATACGGTGTGGAAGCGCGTGCGTGTCGATCGACCCAAGGTCATCGCGGTGTGCGATGTCTCCGGCTCGGTGGCGCAGGTGGCGCGTTTTCTGCTGTTGTTCCTCTATAGCGTGGCCGAAGTCCTGCCTAAGGTGCGCGCCTTTGCTTTTTCCAGCCACTTGGGCGAAGTCACCAGTCTGTTCGAGCGCAAGCCGGTGGAAGAAGCCGTGGTCGAGGCGATCAATACCTATGGCATGGGTTCCACCGACTACGGCGGCGCGCTGGCGGAACTCGAACGTCTGACCCTGGCTGATATCGATCAGCGCACTACGGTCATCATCCTCGGCGATGCACGCTCGAATTATGGTGATGCCGGCGAGCGCTCGCTGCGACGCATACACGAACGCGCGCGACGGGTGCTGTGGCTCAATCCGGAGCCGATGGCCTTCTGGAACTCGGGTGACTCGGAAATGCAGAAGCTCGGAGCAGCCTGCGACAAGGTCGAGTCCTGCCGCACACTTAAACACCTGGAGCGTGTGGTCAGCGAGATTGCGCGGACCGCCGTGTAGGTAGCCTGGCCCAAAACCTAGCTTATCGCGGTGCAGGTCCGACTGTAGGTCCGAATTCATTC
>JANOXY010000778.1:0-2140 GCA_031418675.1 Pseudomonadota bacterium | reverse complement strand
CGCGGGAGTGACGTCAATTACATGGAGTTCGAGCGGTGTGTCGCACACGTCGCTGGTTATCTTCGTGACCAACTCCGTGTTACCGAAGCCGAGCGCGCGGCGTTTCTCGGCAGGAATAGTCCGACACTGCTTTATCTGCTTTATCTGCTTTTTACCTGCGCTCGACTTGGTGGCATCTTTGTCCCGCTGAACGTGCGCCTGATGGCGCCCCAGCTTTTGGTCATGTTGAAAATGCCGATCCGACTTGCCTGTTTGTGGGACCCGAGCTGAGAACGTTGGCGCAGGCACGCCATGCGGCGCGGCCGCACATGGCGTTGATCGAACTCCGAAGTCCCGATGAAGGCGCCAGCAATGCGCTCGATCTTTACTCGTTAATGCATACGGGATCGGCCGTCGCATGCGACCTCAGCGGAGATCAGAATTTACCGGGCCTTGACTGCCCAGTGTCCGAGAAATGGAAATCTGCGAATCCAACGTTAATGGCCGGGTCGATGACGGCCGATTCGCTGCGACGCACAACGGTTTGTACACTACCTGGCCACAGAGTCTCTGGTCAGCCACGAGCAGACCTGTCTTCGCGCTTCATTCGCCGCAACTCAGCAACCTTAGCTTGTAGGGCGGAGCTCGTGGCAAGCGTTCTTTCCCAAACGGTCAGGGTTTGAGCACCAGCGTATTCGGACCGAGCCCTACCTGCGGGTGCGTGCGTCGCGGGGATGCTGACCTCGGTTATATTCTCGGTGGACTGAGGAGAAAGGCATGATCACCGTCGACGACTTTAAATTTCATCCGCGCGATCCGAGCGATCGCACCTGGACAGAAACGCTGTTTATCATTTTTTCCGTGCCGGAAGTGGCTATAAGCGGTTCGGTCTACACACTCGCGCGGCCCAACATGGGGGTATGCCATAGCTCAATCGAGATCCATCGCGGACTTTGTTTCCACCCTTGGCAAATCCATCACGCGGACGCGCAAATGCATCTGCCTTGCCCAACCGATTTTAGTCGCTTTACGCTCGACAACGGCTTGTCGTTCGAAGCGTTTAATGCGCGTGATTCGCGCTTTCAATATCAGGCCTTGGATGGCCGCTGCGCGTTTGATCTCACGTATCGGGCGATTTGCGCTCCCTTTGATCCTCACGATCCCGCTGACAATACCTTACTAACAGCAGCCCACGGTTCCGCCGCGGTGGCGGGTTATGAGGGTTGGTATCACGGCCATATGGAAAGCATTGGCCACACCACCGGCACCTTACGCTTACATGGCCGCACCTACGCCGTAGACTGTGTAGATGGCATGGATAAAAGTTGGGGGCCGCGACCCGACTGGGGTCAGAAAGGCGCAACCTGGATGCATGTAACGTTGGGGCCAGACTTTGGAGCCTTTTTGGTATTCGGTCTCGTCTTTGACAAGAAAGAAATTGTCTACGGTCCTTTTAAGTTCGGCTTTATTGCCGAGCAGGGCACACGGCGTGTGATCACGAAAGCGTCGATGCTGGCGCAGCGTCGGGATTTACATGTAACGCGCGCACAAGTCCAGTTCACCGATGATCAAGGCCGAACTTATGACGCGGTCGGGACCACGATCGCGGGCGCGCCATGGTACAACTTCAACCCGTCTGCGGCGGCGTATCAAACCTTGCTGCGCTTTGAATGTGAGGGCCGTGTTGGTTACAGCCATATTGCCGACTTTGCGGGTCTTGGCATGTTGTCACAAGGGATGGCGGACGAGTTTGCGGATTAACGATAGGAGTCACCGCCGGTCATGAACGCATTAGAGAAATTACTCGCCGCCGATGCGCGGCGACAGCCAGACGCGGCGTTAATCGAGAGCATCCGCGCGCGTTTCCCGGTCGAGAAAGAGATTGATCGAGTGCTCACGCGCAAGATGAAATTGCGCAGTGGTCCGCCTTATTCACCCGTCCCGCTCGCCACCCTCATATCCAGTACTGAACGATTGATACAAGCGCGCCTTGGCGCCGCCATCGAGATCGTGGATGCGCGATGGTTACCGGGTGGGGCTTCGAAATTACAAATGGTGTTCGATGTGCGCCGCCCACCACATACCGCCCTTGAAACGATGGTGCTGCGCATGGAGCCGGCGGCCTCGGTGACCGAGTCGAGCCGACGCCGTGAATTTCAAG
>JANOXY010000777.1:0-6749 GCA_031418675.1 Pseudomonadota bacterium | reverse complement strand
CGCGCGGGCGGGCTGAATACCAGCTGCTCGTAGTGCCGGGTAGACAGTCGCCAGCAAGGAAAGGAAGAGGCTCGCACTAACCACGCCTAGAAGATCGCTGAGTCGAAGATCGGCGGGCAGGTAGTCAAGGAAGTAGACCTGTGAGTTCAACAAGTCCACGCCGAGCAGGCTTTCCATGAATTTCAGCGTGTTCTGGCTTTCACTCGCGCCCCAGGCGCCAAATGCGACGCCCAAAGCGGCACCCGCCGCGCCGAGCAGCAGACCCTGCGCGAGAAACAACATCACTATCTGAGCGCGCGTTGTGCCGACCGTCCGCAGGATGGCAATGTCGCGAGTCTTCTCAGTCACGATCATGATCATATTTGCGGCGATATTGAACGCGGCCACTGCAATGATCAGCACCAGGATCACAAACATGATGCGTTTCTGGGATTTCAGCGCCAGAAAGAAATTTCGTTCGTACTGGGTCCAGTCGACGGCGCGGAATCCGGGGCCAAGGCGTTGAGCCAGTTCTGACGCGACCTGTGGCGCAAGCGCGGGATCGCGCAGACGCGTACGCACCCCAGAAATGGCGTCACCTACCTGGAAGATGCGACGCGCCTGATCGAGGTGGGTAACCACCAGGCGTGCATCGTATTGATGCATCCCTGTGTGGAAACTACCTGCGACACGCAGACGTTCGTAGCGGGGCGCCTGGGCGTGCCCGCCGCTATCCCATTGCGGTACAACCAGTGTGATCTGGTCGCCCGTGCGCACTGCGAGTTTTTTCGCCAGGCTATCGCCCAGCAATACGTCGGCGCGGTCGCCGGCCAATGAGGCGAGCAGTCCCGCAGGCAGATATTGTGCGAGTTCGGTCACCTGGCTTTCGCGCGCTGGGTCGATACCCTCAATGATGGCACCGGTGACCTTGCCCTTGCGGGTGAGCATGCCACTGGCACGCACGTAAGGCGCGAGGGCAAGCACGCGCGAGTCGCTGGAAATACGTGTCTGCACGGTTGGCCAGTCCGAGATGATGCCGCTGTCGTGTATGAGTACTGCGTGGGACGACATCCCCAGTACGTGCCGCACCACTTCCCGTTCGAAGCCGTTCATGACTGAGAGCACGATGATCAGCGCCCCAACACCGAGTGCGACACCAGCAATCGAAACAAAGGATACAAAGGACGCGAAGCGGTCACTGCGCTTAGTGGTGACGTAGCGCAGTGCGATGAATAAAGGGAACGGTTGAAACACGGGCTACCCGCCGCTGGCGATGAGTGCGGCAATTATGGCATGCGGGAAGATGACGCCGGAAACAAGCGGGGCGTATCCCTGCGCCCCAAACTTTTCGCACGTAGAAAGGAGTGGCGCAGGGCTCTTGGGCAGAGCTACGCGTCGGACTGAGCTGCGCACGATATGTGCCAAACCCGGCAAACCGGGATATCAGTTGCTTAGAGAAAAGTTTGTTTTGAGCGGTGCACTGAAGATGGACGCTGGTGCAAATTTGACTTTTTGGCCTGTCGGCGCGAAATCCAAAACCGTTCGACCGGTCATTGAGACCCGTCGTCAGCCATCGTGATAGGCGACCCGTTCGAGGACAGCGAGCGGCACAGAATCAGCGACCTCGTGGTGAGTCGCGCGCAGGTGAACACGGGCCACGACCCCGGCGTCGAAGGCCTCGATCCAGCGGGGCAAACAAACGCACCAGCGGTCGCCGGGTAACAATCCAGGAAAGCCAAGCTCCAAACGCGGAGTCAGCAGATCATTGCCCCGCTCGCGCGAAAACAACAGGAACTCCTCGCTCATCTCCACACAAATGGTGTGCTCGCCCACGTCCTCTGCGCAGGTGTTGCAATGTCCATCTCGAAAATACCCGGTCAGCGGATCGGTTGAGCAGCTTTCGAGTGGCGTACCGAGAACGTTCAGGATGACTGGCATGGGCGCTTGTTCGCTGTGCACGGGGCGAAGGAGGTAGTGGACGTTTGTCGCATCGACTCTGCCGCCCGGTCGCTTGTGAGCACCTGTAGCGGCCGGGCCAACCGCCTCCGGGACGGCGCTGAATGGTAGGCGCGGGTCAGGGTGCCGGGCAAGGCATATCGATACATAACGGTGCTAATGCGTGATCGGTCTTGCACCTGCGCTCGGACGGGTTACTCGGTCAAATAATCGACATCCAAGGGTGACGGACACTGCGGTTGTCGGCATATCATGGCCAACAACTATCCGCACGGGGAGCTGAACCATGTTAGGACACCATAAAGACACGACCATGCCCACGCCGCACGAAGCCTTGCCTGGCCGCCAGACCAAGATGCCAGTGCCGTCCCGCCACTACGTGCTGGACACACCGCTGGTCGCACCGTTCCCGGCTGGCTGTGAAGTCGCGTACCTAGGACTGGGCTGTTTTTGGGGTGCGGAAAAGTGTTTCTGGAAGATGCCCGGGGTTTATACATCGGCCGTTGGCTATGCGGGTGGCTTGACGCCGAATCCTACCTATCAGGAAGTTTGCAGCGGACTCACTGGGCACAACGAAGTCGTGATGGTGGTGTTCGATACCGCAAAGATCGACTACGGACAGGTCCTGAAGATGTTTTGGGAGTCGCACAATCCGACCCAAGGCATGCGTCAAGGCAATGACGTCGGCACTCAGTACCGCTCGGGCATTTATTGCACCGGCGCCGCCCAACTGCAGCACGCGAAAGCATCGTTCGAGCGCTACCAGGCATCGTTGGAGGCAGCCGGTTATGGCGCCGTGACAACGGAGGTGCTGGCGGCGTCGGAGTTCTACTACGCGGAGGAATATCATCAGCAATATCTGGCCAAGAACCCCAACGGATACTGTGGCCTCGGTGGCACCGGGGTGAGCTGCGCCGGCTGATAAAACGGCGCAGCGGTCGGCCTGCTCAGCGCCGGTCCGGGCCAGCGTATGTTCGACTTCGGCTGCAAACGCGGCGCTAGTGAGGTGGGGGCATCGACAGCGGTGCTGATTGAATCGTTACGGGATGTTCACGCGCACTTGACGCACGGGTCACGGCTGGTGAGCCGTCGAACTTGCGCGAGAAGTTTGATGCGGGCGGTCTTAATTACCGCCCGGCAGTGCATGAACCGTCCGAGCTGACCAGTTTTATTCGCAGTGGACTTCTTGCACCCGCCTAAAGGGGCTGAGTAAGACGCTCAAGATGGGCCGCAACGCAGTCGCCGAGTCGCTCGAGGTTGTAGCCTCCTTCGAGCACCGACAGCAGACGTCCACCGGCGTGTAGAGCAGCACACTCCATCAGTCGCTCAGTCATCCATCGGAAGCAAGCGGTGCTCAGCTGCAAATCGGCCAGCGGATCATCGCGGTGAGCGTCGAATCCGGCAGAAATGATCACACACTCCGGCTTGAAGGCGTCGAGCTTGGGAATGATTTCTTCGACGAAGGCGCGCTCATAGGCGCTGTCGGTGGCGCCGGCCGGCATCGGGCAGTTCAGGGTAGCTCCGCGGCCACGCCCGCTGCCTGTTTCATAGGCGGCACCGGTGCCGGGATAATATGGATACTGATGGGTGCTGACATAGAGTACTGAAGGGTCTTCTTCGAAACTATGTTGAGTGCCGTTGCCGTGGTGTACATCCCAATCCACGATGGCAAGCTTGTCGAGCCCATGGTGTTGCTGCAGATAGCGCGCCAATATCGCCACGTTGTTGAACAGACAAAACCCCATGGCGGCGTCACGCTCAGCGTGGTGGCCCGGCGGACGCAGGATCGCAAAGCCGTTGTCTATCTCCCCCGCGACGAGGGCATCGGCGAGCACCAGCGGCGCGCCGGCGGCAAGCACCGCGGTATCGTAGGATTGTGCCGAGATCGCTACGTCGGGCGTATCGAGATAGCTGGCGCCGGAGGCGCAGGCTTGAGCCGCGCGACGGATGTAGGCCAAGGAGTGGTTGCTCTCGATGACAGCAAGGTCGGCCGGCCTGGCCTCACAGTACTGCAGCTGGCCGCGCCACGTGCGCGCCGCCAGCGCTTTGCGAATCGCGGCTAGTCGCGCAGGCTGCTCCGGATGATAGGAGCCGGTGTCGTGGGCAAGAAAGCGATCGTCATCTATCAGACCAGTGACCATAGGCTAGGTAATCCGGAACGCCTTAACCTGCGCTGGGCAGGCCGTTGCAGCTCGCGCTAATGAACTTCCGCCGCGGCTGCCGGACGGGAAGGTACCGTAGTCGAGGTCGTCGTGCCCGTGCCCTTGGGACGTCCGTCGTTGTCAACCAATCGTTGCTCGGCGGTGTCAGCATGGATCCAATCGGCCAGAACATTGCCCGCTTCCGAGAGAATGACGTCCAAGGCTTTGTCCTTCTCGTCAGGCTTGCGATATTCGCCGTCTTCCTCGTTCGTTTCGGGGGTGACGGTGTCGGGCGGTAGGGGCTCCAGACCGCGCGCTAAGCGGATCTGGTTCTCGCGGGCGCGTTGTTCGGTGCGGGCTGTGTCGTGCTCTTTGCGGCGCTGGTCTTCGCGCAGCGAGAGAGATTTCTGTTTTTGCGCATCGCTCACTGCCTTTTCGGTGGCGAGCAGCGCCTGGAACGCGCTGTCGGTCGAGATGCGTTTTTGATGCAGCTTGCGCACTGCACCTACTCGGTCTTCGGAATAGCTGACTGACGTGTGGCTGACAGGATCGATAGCAGCCCACGGCAAAGCGTTATCTAACGAACGTTCGCCATGTTCATCGTCATCGAACATGTTCGGGAAGCCCACATCGGGTACGACGCCCTTGTATTGTGTGCTGCTGCCACTCACCCGGAAGAACTGCGCGATGGTGGCCTTGAGCTGACCAAGTTTGCCATTCATGGTTTGATCAAAACGGTTGAGATCCACCAGGTTTTGCACCGTACCTTTGCCGAAGGTCGGTTCGCCAATGATCATGCCGCGGTGGTAGTCCTGAATGGCGCCGGCGAAGATTTCCGAGGCCGATGCACTATTGCCATCGACCAACACCGCCAGCGGGCCTTTGTAGTCAACCTGTGGCTCTGTACTGCGCTCGATTTGCACGCGACCCTGCGAATCGCGAACCTGAACCACCGGCCCGGGTCCAATAAACAGACCGGTCAACTCGGTCGCTTCGCTCAACGAGCCGCCGCCATTTGAGCGTAAGTCGATAAGCAGTCCTTCGACGTGTTTGGCCATCAGTTCGTCGATGATTTTGCGCACGTCGCGGGTCGTGCTTCGATAGTTGTCGTCGCCGGCACTGCGCGCCTCAAAATCCATGTAAAACGTCGGCAGCGTGATTACGCCGATTTTGGCAACGCCGTTGTTGCGTTTGACCTCGATGACCGAACCTTTAGCGGCCTGATCCTCGAGTTGGATGGTGTTGCGTGTAATTGCAATCGTCGTCGTCGGGCCACCCAGGGCTGTGCCCTTGGGCAGGACCTGAAGGCGCACTACGGAATTCTTCGGGCCGCGGATGAGATCAACGACGTCGTCCAGACGCCATCCGATGACGTCGACCAAGGCGCCCTTATCGTCTTGACCGATTCCGACGATGCGATCGTCGGGGTGTAATTTACCCCCTTGGTCGGCGGGGCCGCCGGGCACAACTTCGCGTACCACGGTCAGTTCGTTGTCGCTCTGCAGCACAGCACCTATGCCCTCCAGGGACAAGCTCATGCGGATCTTGAAGTTCTCAGAAGTGCGCGGCGAGAAATACGAAGTGTGGGGATCGATAGCCGTGGTGTAAGCGTTCATCAGGGTCTGAAAAACGTCTTCGCTATTGAGCTGCGCTGTGCGTCGTACGAGAGCGTCGTAGCGCTTCTTGAGTGTGGTGCCGATTTCCGCGGCTGGTTTGCCCGCGAGTTTCAGTGAGAGGATGTCGTTCTTGACGCGCTTGCGCCACAACTCGTCGAGTTCCACTGCATCTTTTGGCCAAGCCGCTTTCTTGCGTTCGAAGTCGAAGGACTCATCAACAGCAAAATCGAATTTGCTGTCGACGGCCTTGACTGCGTAGTCAACGCGCTCGCCGAGCCGCGTGCGAAAACGCACAAACATTTCGAACAGTGGATTCAGGCTCGAACTGCGCAGATAATCGTCCACACGCGTTGCGTTTTGCTTGAACTCGTCGATGTCGGCCTGGGTGAAATAGCTGCGCGCGGGATCGAGCGCATCGATATAACGGTCGAGAATTTTCTCTGACAGCGCGTCGTCAAGCGGCACATTGCGGTAGTGATAGTTACTGATGACATGGGTAATGAGACGCGTCGAACGGCGATGCTCGGGTTGCGGTTTCAGGTCTTCCAGTGCGACCAGGGGCGCATTTGCCCAAGCCGATGCGGCCACTAATAACGACAGCAACAGGGGCAGGGATACGGTGGCCGGATGTCTCATAATTTTCCGCTGGATTGGCGAGGCGATTGGGTTACGCGGCGTTAACCGCAGGTTCAGTCTAGCGTATTTATTGGGATTCCCAGTACAAGCGCGTGTGTCAGGTGCTTTTGGATGAGCAATCACTAGTGGTGTTCTCAAGGTGCCGCGGTCGGTTCCCAAGGGCATTGCATAGCCTGCCGGCCAGATTGGCGAGGAGCCGCAATTGGGTAGCGGCAAACACCGCAATCTCTTCATGACTGAGACCCACTCGGCGGACTTTAGGTTCATAGCCACTCAGCAGGCCTTGGAAAGCTTGTGCGAAGAACTGCGCGAAGCACCGTGCATCGGACTCGACACCGAGTTTGAACGCAGCCGGTCATTCTTTGCCGAACTGTGTCTGGTACAGTTCGCAGCGCCCGGCACATTGGCCTGTATTGACCCA
>JANOXY010000776.1:0-8092 GCA_031418675.1 Pseudomonadota bacterium | reverse complement strand
TGCCTGATCAAAATAGGATATATACAGCCATCGGCTATCAATTCAGCAAGAAGTTTAGTTTGCAAGGAGGGGCTTTCTACCAGATGCTAATAAAAAAGAATGGTGCTCAACAAGAAAATAATATGGGCACGCTCATCCAGTTTGGATATAACCTGGACTTTAGCAAAAGCGAAAACTAAGCTATAACTGCACTTAACTGAGGGTGATCAACAATTAATTTAAACCAAGATGTGTAGGCTTGAGGATTCTCGCTTATATCTGAACGAAGGGAATTCATGTCGTTAAACTTCCAATCTTCTACTTCCTCATGATTTATTGTTGGCGTTCCATTAAAACTGCCAATGAAGACGTGATCACATTCATGCTCTACCAATCCCTTATCCAAATTGGCTTTGTAAATAAATTTGTAAGCAAACTCAGGTTGGACTTCGATTCCCATCTCCTGTTTTAACTTCCTTCTCGCAGCAGCCTCCATATCCTCATCTGGCAAAGGGTGGCTACAACACGTGTTTGTCCATAACCCTCCGCTGTGGTATTTTGAAATGGCACGTTTTTGTAAAAGCAGTTCTCCTTTTGAATTAAATAAAAGAATAGAAAACGCCCGATGCAATAATCCCTTCCGATGAGCCTCAAGTTTCTCCATCGTTCCAACGGTGTTATCATGTTGATCGACCAGAATCACATGTTCCATCATAGCATATTGAGTTGATGCTTCAAAAAAGAGTAGGCAAGAAGCCTTGCCTTATGCCTATTGCGAATACTAATGCGTGATTTTAATACATGATCTGACGGGGTGTTTTGAATTTTTCTAAACAGCGCCAGATAATAGACATAGGCCACATAGACACCGAAACGTGCCGACCGTGGTAATTGTTTAATGCCTTTATAGCCTGCGTCAAAATCTGCTTTAATACTTTTTTCGATTTGCTCTTTGCTAGCATCATCAAAAGAAGAAATATCGATTCCTGGGAAATAAGTTCGCCCCATTCCTACGTAGTCTGCATTCAGATCCCGCAGAAAATTTATTTTTTGAAAGGCAGAGCCTAAGCTCATCGCAGAAGGTTTCAACCGGGCGTACATATCTCCATCGCCTTTACAAAAAACCCGCAGGCACATAAGACCAACCACTTCGGCAGAGCCCAAAATATAATCTTGAAGCCCTTTGTCATCATCACTGTGTGTTCGACAAGACCGGCACCTTGACCACCGGTCAGCTGAAACTGCGCGCTGCGCAGACCATCGGTAATGTGGCGCCAGACACCGCGCTGGCGATCGCCGCGGCCCTGGCGCAAAACGCCACGCATCCCATCGCACGCGCCTTATGTGCAGCGCCGCTGTTGGATACGCACATTGCGATTGAGGATTGTGTCACCGTCACGGGGGCCGTCATGACGGGCCGCTGGGCGGGTGAGCAAGTAGCCCTCGGCTCAGCAACCTACATGGCCAGCTGTGGTGTGACGGTGCCACAAACCGCGTTGACCGATGGCGTAGCGTCGGTCCAGGAAGCCTGGCTGGCGCACAGAGCGCAACTGCTGGCGCGTTTTGAATTCGACGACAGTCTGCGCGAAGACGCGCCGGCGATGCTCAGTTGTCTGCGTCAACACGACTACCACACCCTCATCATGAGCGGTGATCGCGAGGCAGTGGTGGCCGACATCGCCAGCCGTTGCGGTGGCGTGAACTATTACGCCGATCGCACACCTGCGGACAAACGCGCCGCTGTCGCCGCGTTGCAGGACGAAGGCAGGGTCGTGCTGATGGTTGGTGATGGGGTCAACGACGCACCGGTGCTGGCACAAGCCGATGTCTCGGTAGCAATGGCCGACAGCGCGTCTGCGACACGCCAGCAAGCGAGCATCCTGCTCCTGACCCCGGCCTTGATGGCCATCCCGCGGCTGCTCAACATGGCCCGGGTTGCGCGCAAGGTGATGCGCCAGAACCTGTGGTGGGCGGTGCTCTACAACCTCATCGCCTTACCGCTCGCGGCCGCCGGTCTGCTGGCACCGTGGGCGGCGGCGCTGGGCATGTCGCTGAGTTCGTTGGTGGTGGTATTAAACGCGCTGCGCCTGCTGCGCGTTTGAGGACAGCCATGGAAGTCATCTACCTCTTGATGGCGGTTTCGCTGCTGCTGGTGGTGGCGATAATGCTGGGCTTTTTATGGGCGGCACGCAGCGGCCAGTTCGAAGACCTGGAGCGCCGCGGGCACGACATTCTGCATGATGAAGATGTTCCAGCCGTCAGGCCGCTTGACCTCGACGTTGACTAATCCAGCGCGCGCCAGATGGTGGTGCCTGGCACGGGATCTGTCATCAGCCGTGGCTTGAAGGATGGTGCCCGTGGCGGCCAGGGTGGGTGTGCATGTCTGGCAAGAGCTGGTCAACAAAAGGGGTCACAAGTCCGGCGGCGATGAGTAAGAGCGCCGCACAGCGACGCAGGGCGATGCCGCGAAACCACGCGGCGACACGATGACCCAGCCAGAAAGACGCCAGTAAGACAGGCAAGGTGCCGGCACCGAAAGCGGCCATGATCCCGGCGGCGTGCAGCGGCGCGGCGCTGGCCAAGGCGAGCATCAGTGCGCCATAAACCAAGGCGCAGGGCATCCACCCCCAAATCATGCCGAACAGCAGCGCACGGCGCACATTGTTGACGGGTATCAGTCCGCGACCAAGTCTGTGCAAGTGCATCCATAGACCCAATCCCCGCGCTTCGAGCCACACAACCCGTGGCAAGTACCCTGCCAATCCCAGACCGTTGAGGATGAGCACGATCGCTGCGCCATAACGCAGCAGACGATAACCCGCTTCGTGATTGAAGGCGCCCAGCGCGCTGGCCCCTAGCGCGCCCAGCAGCGCACCGGCCACGGCATAGCTCAGAATACGGCCGAGGTTGTAAGCCAGCGCAAAACGCAGCGCGGCACTGCTGCTGCGCGGTGTGGCGGCGATGTTCAGAGCGGCAACGATACCGCCGCACATGCCGACACAGTGCACTTGGCTGGCCAGACCGAGGTTGAAAGCGACCATGAAGTCGAGCGCAGTGGCAGCGTTCATTACCAACAGTATGGATGCAGCACCCGCCAGACTTGTTGACGGTGATCAAGGCAGTTTCGCCACGGCGCAATACACTGCTACGTAGTCCAACGTGTAGGCCTGACAAAATCATGCCGCAATCGCTCGTACATACCTTGGTCAAGGATTGCATGACCGCCAAGCTCGTCGAGGTCGGTCCCTACGACACCTTGGCACGCGCCTACGAATTGATGATGACTCATCGTATCCGTCGTCTTCCGGTACTCGATGGTGAACGTCTGGTTGGCATCCTGACCTTGTCCGACCTGCTCGAGGCCAAACAACCCGATCCTAGCCACCGCATGAGCCTGGCCGAGGTTGCGCACGAACTTGCACGTCTGGTGGTGAGTACCACCATGCATCGCGAGCCCATCTGTGTTTTTGATAACGATACCGTGGGCCGTGCCGCTGAGCTTATGTTGCAGCACAAAATTGGTGGCTTGCCGGTACTTGATGCAGACCGGCACGTGGTTGGCATGCTGACCGAGTCCAATCTTTTTGCGTTGCTGGCCAAACAATGGCGAGATGACAACCTGATTTTCTGCGGTGTTGCGGCGCACAGCTGAAACCACCTCTTGCCACCCACGGAGGTTATTGCAATGACCGACTACAGCCCATGGAAGCAACAGCTGCTCGAATTGCAGCACGAACTGGAAGCGCGCCAGATGCGCATCGCCAGCCACAACCGCGAAGGCGTGCCGGCGGACTCGGAAGAGCAGGCCGTAGCGCGGGGCAATGACGAGGTCGTGGCGAGCCTCGAGCAGCAGACCACGGCAGAACTCGGGCTCATTAAAGCCGCGCTGACGCGCATTGAGCTAGGCAGTTATGGCGTGTGTGTGCGGTGTGGTGAAACCATTAGTTTGGCGCGTCTTAGCGCCGTACCTTTCGCGGCAGCATGTAGCCGCTGCGCCTAACGAGCCGGCATGGAGTGCCTCGCGCGGTGTCCATTCTGACGCCGCGCAACTGCAGGTCGCGCGCGGTCCTTACTTCCCAATCACCTGTTTTTTCAACGCCGCCATGTCGATCAGGGCACGGGATTCGTTCTGTTGGGCGAGGTGTTCATCATGAATGTAGCCGTATTCTTCGAGGATAGCGTAGGCGTCCTGGGCATAGGGGCCGTGAGGATCGGCCTCGATGGCGGCGGCCATCAGCAGCTCGAGTTCGGGCACTGCCGGTTCTGGCTCACTGCTGCGCAACGCGACGATGCCCAGTTTGTAATAGATCTCGCCCTTTTCGGCCTTGGACGCTTGCGGATGAGCGTGCAGATAGGTGCGCATAATCCGCGCAGCAACAAAGTCTTCGACGGCGCGTAGACGGTTGCCGGGCGCAAGGGTAAGGGTCGTGCCGCTGTCGAATATCTGGCGTGCGCGAGCAAGATCCGGGCTGCTTTCCAGGCTGCCTGTGAGTTTTTTCAAGGCCTCGCGCCAATGTTGCAGGCGCTGGGCGATGAAGTAGGGCATATCCTTGCGCTGCCCATAGGTAGCTAAAAACGTGGAGACCCTTTCACTCGAACCAGACGTGGCAATCGCGAGGCGCAGATAGCGCACCATGATGCCGCGGTAATCGGCTTCTATCGGGCTCGTGGCGGGATCCATCAACTGTTGTTCGAACAGGCTGAGCGCGGCATCAAACTGCCGGGTGGCGATGTAGAGCAAAGTACGCGATTCAGGTTCAAGCGCATCCACTTTCATGCGCGCCATCAGACGCGGGCCGAACAAGTCCTGGGAAATGGCGGGTAGTCGCGAATGACAGGCCACACAGTGGTCGGTCAACTCCATCAGTGAGTAGTAGGCGTAGTCAGGCCACTCGGCGCGGAACGATACGCCGATATCCTGCACCAGGCGGTCAAAAGAGCGCGCCAGCAAGCGGAATTCCGCATCTTCATGCTCGGCGTGCTTGACCAGGGTGCCCGAAGCGGCGGTCAAGGCTTTGAGCTTCTCTTCGATCAGCTCTTTATCCCATTGTGATGCCGCATCGCCACGTCGCACGCTCAGCGGGAGCAGATAGGCAATGGAGTCATACACCCTGTGCATGATGTCGGCGGTCTGTTCCGCTGCCACAGCGCTTGTGACGCCGAGGCAAAACATTAACACGCAGGCGATTCTTGTATGAAGCATGGTCGTTCCTAGGAATGGTCTGGATTTCAGCGCACCAAGGTCACGGGACAATGGGCATGACTTGTCACCTGTGTACTGACACTGCCGAGCAGAAGCTTTGAAAAATTCGAACGACCACGCGTGCCAAGCACGATCAAATCGCAGCCATTATTGTCGGCGTAAGCGCAGATCTGCTCTGCGACCTGGCCCCACAACTGCAATTGAGCGCCAAGTCGCATGCCATCACCACAGGCTTTGATGGTATCGGGCAGGACGGTATCGGTGGCGTGCTGTTCGACGGTTTGGCGAATTTCTTCAGTGCTCATGGATGAATAAGGAACGGTCGCTGGCCAGATGGCCGGCCCCATGGCGTTCAACATCACGGCGTCATCGTTGTGGACCGTGACTATGTCGACTGTGGCGCCGGTTTCACGCGACAGCATGCCGGCAAAAGCTGCCGCGTGCAGTGCATGATCGGAACCGTCGGTGGCGAGCAGGATACGCTTGATTGTTTCCATGGCGATTGGCGCCTCCGCGCAATATGATGGCAACACTCATATTACATAGCATAAAGCCAGTGCAATCAGGGATTACCGAAGTCGTGCCGAGGTCTCCTCACGCAAGGCAGTATCAACGGTCCACAATCGGCCCCGTGCTGATCGCGATCATTATTTTGTGCGGCAGTGCTGCAGCGCCCTGGGCGGGCGAAACGGCCGCCGTCGGCAAGCGCGCAAGCGAGCGCCAGGAGCAAGACACTGGCGTCGAAGCGGGCGCTCGGCGTTTCGAACACAACTGTGCGATTTGCCACGGACTTGATGCGCGCGGTAACGGACCGTTTGCCGAATTGCTGAACGTGAAACCGCCGGATCTGACGCTATTGTCGCGCGCCGCGGGTGGCGATTTCCCTTTCAGTCGTGTGTACCAACGCATCGACGGCCGCGACTTGCCACTCGCCCATGGCAACCGTTCCATGCCCATCTGGGGACAGCGGCTGAAACGCGAAGGCGGTGACGAAACCTATGTGCGTGGACGCATCTTTGAAATCATGCTGTACCTGGAGTCCTTGCAGCAGAATTGAGCGCGCATCACGTGCGACCAACAACAATAAGATGACCGGCTGGCAGGCCGAGGGCAGACGAGCATGATTCTGAAAGGTATCCGAGTGCTGGATTTCACCCAGTATCTGGCTGGCCCAACGGTGACCCGCCTCATGGTGGAAATGGGTGCCGTGATCATCAAAGTGGAACGGGCGCCAGCGGGTGATCCATCGCGCTTGCTGCCCGCGGTGAAGGACGGGCGCAGCGCTTATTTTGTGCAACAGAATCTGGGTAAGCGCAGTCTCTGTATCGATCTCAGCCACGCCGCCAGTGACGCGGTGATCAAGGACCTGGTGAGCAAGGTGGACGTGGTGGTAGAGAACTACGGCCCTGGCGTCATGGAAAAACGTGGTTGGGACTTCGAGTCCCTGCGGCGGATCAATCCGCAACTGGTGATGGCTTCCATATCGGCGTTTGGACGTAACAGCCCCTTGTCGCACAAAACCGGTTTCGATTGGATTGCCCAAGCCTTCGCCGGTTTCATGCACATGACCGGCCCTGGCGACGGTCCGCCCCATCCTATCGGCGTGGGCATGGCGGATGTCTCTGCAGGTGTGCATGCCTTTGCGTCGATCGGTTACGCGCTGTTCAATCGTGAACGCACAGGCGAAGGTCAATGGATGGACATTTCGATGATTGACTGTCTGTTCGCCATGCACGAACTCAACGTGCAGGTACCGCAACTCAACCCGGACTTTGTCGCAAAGCGGGTGGGGACCCACCATCCGCTGATCTGCCCTTGCGGCGTCTTCAAGTCCCCCGATGGGTATATGTCGCTGCTGGTTGTGCAGGGGCAGTGGAAAAATTTGTGCACGGCCATGAACCGACCTGATCTGGAAACCGACCCACGCTTTGCCGAGCCGCAAACGCGCGCCCAGCATCAGGCAGCGTTGATTCCTCAAATCGAGACTTGGATGGCAAGCTTTGCCAACGACACCAGCTTGCTTGCCCAGCTTGAAGCACATCGTGTGCCCTGCGGTCCGGTACTCAGCCCGAGCGATGCACTGACCCATCCTTACTTTATTGGCCGTGGCGCGATTCGCCCGGTTGAGGACCCTTTCCTGGGACGTCTCATGTTGCCAGGGTTCCCCCTGCGTTTTTCCGGCCAGACGGATTATTCAGCCAAGGTCGCACCGCTATTGGGGCAGCACAACGCGCAGATCTTGACCGAGGTGGCGGATTACGACGCCGCTCATATTGCCGAACTGACCGACAGCGGCCTGCTCGTCAGCGGTGATCGCTAGATCAGGGCGGGATGCTTATGAACGACCCGGTGTGTTTGGACGGTGATACCTACGGCGATTTTATTGAACGACCCGAAGGTGTCGATGCGACGCAATCGAAGATCGAACAGATGCGCGCGCTGAAGGCCTCAGCGCGGTTTTTGCTCCCACCCGGAGCTAACGGCTTGGCTAAGCGCCTGCGCCGACCGCGTCATGCCCGCGTCCTATCGGGAGCGCTTCGCGGTGGCAGTCAGCGGGCCTGTCCGAGTAGTGGAAATTACTGACGCCGGCCACCAGGCTGAGCTTGACCAACCCGATGCGGTAGCAGCTGCTGTCCGCAAATATCTGGAGTAGATGACATGGCACGATTGAGCGGCAAAGTAGCTTTGATTACCGGTGGCGCACGGGGGCAGGGGGCCGACGAGGCACGACTGTTTCGCGCCGAGGGTGCCGAGGTATTTATTACCGACGTGCTCGAAGCTGAAGGGCGTGCGGTGGCCGCAGACATCGGGGCGACCTTCATGGCCCACGATGTGACCAGTGAAGCGGGCTGGAAGACGGTGGTCGATGCGGTATTGGCTAAACATGGTCGACTCAATGTTTTGGTCAAC
>JANOXY010000775.1:0-2519 GCA_031418675.1 Pseudomonadota bacterium | reverse complement strand
CGGTGGCTGCCTGTGCGGCGCGATCCGCTACCGCTGCGACGCCGAACCGATCAGCATCGGGTTATGCCAATGTGAACGCTGTCAGCGTCAGTCCGGTTCGGCATTTTTAATTGCGACGATTTTTGCCCACGCTGCCGTGATCTTCGAATCTGGTACGCCGAAAGTTTATGCGGCGCTCGGCGACGACGGCCGAAACCTCTATCGTCATTTTTGTGGCGACTGCGGCTCAGCCTTGATGATCACCCTCGATCGTTACCCCGAGATCCGTTCCATGATGGGCGGGACGCTGGACGACAAGTCATTATTGAAGCCGACGTTCAGTTTGTGGTGTTCGAGCGCACAACCCTGGCTGACCTTGCCGGACGAAGTCACGCGCTATTTGGAGTACCCGGATGGGTTGATCGCCTAGGCGCGCCGTCCCCGGATCACATGCCAGGCGCAGAGCGCGGTGAGTATGGAAGACAAGGCCCAGGCGGGATCCTGCGGGTCAGTTTGGACAAGCAATCGGCCGTTTGGCGTAACCGAGATACCCTTTTTCGTCCGTTGGAGTACATGATGAAACACCTAGTCGTTGTGCTGACCGAACCTGTCGCGGGCCGCGAGGCCGAGTTCAACCAATATTACGAACACGTACATCTCGAAGAAGTCCTGGCGACGACGGGCTGGACCTCGGCCCAGCGCTTCACACTTGGCGCGCAGCAAGGCATGGCCTGTCCGCTACCCTATCTCGCGATCTACGAAGCAGAGGCAGACAGCGCGCAAGCCGTGCTCGATGGCTTGAACGCAACGCGTGCGCGGCGCGTGCAGAGCGATGCACTCAATCGCAAAACTGCCGGCGCCTGGGTCTTCAGTCAGATTGGGCCACGGCACACCCCAGCAGAGTCAGAGTAACCACATGCCACGCATCAACGTTTAGATGCGGTCCGACTGAACGTCGCGGAGGACTGTTTCGAGTCGGGCCAGCGCTGGCTTCTTGCCGGCGACCTATGCAGAGTTTTGAACGAAGGCCAGAGGTCAGCGCTGACCTCTGCGATTTTTGCGCGACTTGGAAGCGTATCGCGGGCCCCGACTACCCACAAAGGAGCAAGCCATGGTGACGATGATTGTGTTCGTTCGACGCAAGCAAGGAATTAGCCGTGAGGAGTTCAGCCGCTATTGGTTCGAACGGCATGCGCCGCTTGTGCTGAGCACTCCGGAGTTCATGCAGCATGTCCGCAAATATGTGCAGTATCACCCTGCCACCGGCCCCACCGCAGCGGGATCGCTGTTTGGCGATATCACCGATTACGACGGCGTCGGCGAAATCTGGTTCGATTCGCGTGAGGCCATGAACGCCGCGCTGACAGAACCGCGGTATCTCGAAATCATGCGGCCGGATGAACTGAAATTCATCGATCTCGAGGGGTGTCTATCGTTCGTCGCTGACGAACGCGTGATCTACGATACAACTCAGGTCAAGTAGAAACGGCGGGCGACTTCGAGCAATCCAGGGACAGTTTACGGATTTTCAAAATGCGTAAACTGTCCCTGAGTTATCCCAGGCTCAATAGCGCGCGCGGATGGCGTCGCGATGCCGTGTCAGATACGCCCGACTCAAACCCATCTGCTGCACGCCATAGCCGAGCTTACCTTCATGATTGACGCGCATGGAGGCCTGCAAATAGGTATTCGACGGATACGGCGCCCACAGACAGCTATTCACCGTCGAGTAGGTGAACACTGATTTCTTGCCGCGAGTATCCGTGACCTCGAGTTCGCCGCCCATGGGTACGAGCTTGCGATACTCCTGCACGCCACGACACTCGGTGATGCCGTAGAGTTTGTCCTGTTCGAGGATGTAGCCACTGATGTGCGGCCCCATCTCGGCGGTCTGCGCGATGTGATGGCCGGTAAACAGATGCACGGTCAGATCAAGGCCGAAACTCGCATGCCACCAGATAACCGGTGAGTTGTCGCGCTCAGGGCGTGGGCCCCAACTGCGGTCGCCGGTGTCGACGCAATCGATGGCATATCGCTTGCCGCGCACCACCAGTTCGCCGGTGATGTGATAGGTCAGTTCGTAGTGCCCGGACCAGGAGCTGTCCCACGCCGGACCATTGCGCTTGGCGGCGGTCGGGTCCATGGCCGGGTCGTTGACGTCATAGGGTTCATGCAGGCCGACATAGTCGAGCGTGAAGCGCGTGTCGTCGATGCCTTCGTAACTCACTCGATAGCGCTTCAAGGGGTCAACGGCCTGTACCGTCAGACCATTTGGTAAGGTGAAGTCGAGCAGAGATTTCGGACAGGGCAGATGCTGCTGGTTGTCGATGTAGAGCTGTTCTTCCCACAGATCCGTGATCCTGTCCATGATGGTGATGTCACAGGCACATACACCCAGCATCGGTCGCGTCAGCACATAGATGATGCCGTTGATGTTCGCCGCGGGCACGCTGAAGGGCAGGGCTATTGTTTCAACCCATTGCCAGTGTGAATCGGGCTTGAAATGAAAATCGCAATCTTCGGGCTTGATCAAAGCCTTC
>JANOXY010000774.1:0-5368 GCA_031418675.1 Pseudomonadota bacterium | reverse complement strand
GAGATATTCAAGCAGACCGGCGTTAATGGTCTTGCACAGCAGCGGGTCGTAAAAAAGCCCGGTGCCTACGCCGACGGCGGTTGCTCCGGCGAGCAGGAACTCAATGGCATCAGCGGCCGAGGCCACACCGCCCTGGCCAATAATCGGGATCCCCAGCGGTCTGGCGACCTGCGCAACTTGAAAAGTCTTGAACACCGCGATGGGCTTGATAGCTGGTCCGGACACGCCACCTTGGTTGTTGCCTAACACGGGACGCCGACGTTCGATGTCGATACTCATACCCATCAGCGTGTTTATCACAGCGAAACCATCAGTGCCGGCTTCAATGCAGCGACGGGCATTGTTCGCGATATCGGTTTGATTGGGAGAGAGCTTGGTGATGAGTGGTTTGTTGGTGGCACGCCGGCACGCTGCGACCACCCGTGCCGACATGTCCGGATCGTTGCCGAAGGTCACACCACCTTCCTTGACGTTCGGACAGGAAATATTGATTTCGATGCCATCGATAGGCGAATCGTCGAAAATTCGAGTGACTTCTTCATATTCCTCGACCGTCGAGCCCGAGACATTGGCGAAGAAGCGTGTTTCGCTGAAATCGAGACTTGGAAGAATGACATCCACCACTGCGCGTGCGCCCGGATTCTGCAGACCGATGGCATTGAGCATGCCACCTGGGCTTTCATAGACACGATGGGCCGCGTTGCCGAGACGCGGCGCGAGCGTTGTACCTTTGAGACAAATGGCGCCGGCATCGGCGTTGGAAAAGCCTTGAACCCGGGTGTACTCTTCGCCGAATCCGACGCAACCTGATAACAATACCAGCGGCGTGCGTAATCGCAGGCCGCAGAAATCGACCGCCAAGCGCGCGTCATCGTGCATGACGGGGGCCTGAGTTGCGCTGAGGGCGCGTGATAGTCACCGTGTTCAATATCATTCTCTACGAGCCCGAGATTCCACCCAATAGCGGCAACATTATACGGTTGTGCGCCAATAGCGGGGCGCGTCTGCATTTTGTTGAACCCTTGGGTTTCGCGCTCGACGATCGCCAATTGCGACGCGCTGGCCTCGACTATCACGAATTTGCCGAGATCCGCTGCCACGCATCGCTGGCGGACTGCTTGGCAGAGCTGGGGACAATCAGTCTGTTCGCCTTCACCACCAAAGCGACGACTGCACTGGCCAGCATCGCGTTTCCCCGCAACACTGCCATGCTGTTTGGCCCCGAGACCCGCGGTCTACCGGCTCATGTGCTCGCGGCGATTGCCCCCGCACAACGGGTGCGGATTCCGATGGTGGCAGGCAGCCGCAGTTTGAACCTGTCCAACGCGGTAGCCATCGCGTTGTTCGAGGCCTGGCGTCAGCACGGCTACCTTGGCAGTGTCGACGCTGCGGAGTCTATAGTCGTTACGAGCGCAGAAGGCTGAGGCCAGCGGCGCGTCTGGCCTTGATGGCTCGCTGGCGAAGATTCATTGGCAGTCGAGCAGTGCCGGCGAGGAAATCCGCGGTGGGCTGACGGCGGGGTAGTAGCTCACGGTACAGGCCCCCGGATGGGCGACTTCAGCTGGCGCGAAACCGTTACCGCTGCGCACAAAGCCATTGGCGAGCGGATCGGTCTGCAGCGCGCTGCGCAAGGCGCCCAGGTCAACTGGATAACCGTTGGCGTTGACCTTAATGGTTTTGCCTTCGATTACGACAGCGTCGCCGTTGGCATCAGTCGCCATCCACACCGCGTGCACGAGCGCCGCTGAATTGACCATGGCCAGGCTCAGGTCATCGAGAGCGGCCTTGCGTGAGGTGCGCTCAACATTGGCAAAGCCGGGCAAGGCGAACGCCGAAAGCGTAGCGAGTATCACAACCGCACAAAGCGTATCGCGCACCGGTAAAGAGGGCGGGAGCTTATCCATCGTAGTGACTCCTGTGCCACGCAAGCCAGCCGGGGATGGCTGTCCTTGACGGTATCGGCCCAGGCGGGCGAGAACTTTAGATAGAGGACATCAGCGCGCCTCGACCGTCGGATCGCGGGCCATGAGGTCGCGCACGGCCGCACGGGGCGTTGTGCTGCCGTCCAGTACCCGCGCCACCTCCGCAGCAATTGGCATATCGATTTGCCAGCGACCGGCCAGGGCCGCCACGGCGCGCGCCGTAGCGACACCCTCGACCAGCGCCCCGACGCTGGCTTCGGCCGCCGCGACCGACCCGGTTTTTGCCAGCGCCATCCCAAATCGACGATTACGCGACTGGTTATCGGTGCAGGTCAAAACCAGATCCCCCATGCCAGACAATCCCATGAAGGTTTCCATGCGGCCACCCCGCGCAACACCAAAACGGGCAATTTCGGCCAGTCCGCGCGTAATGAGTGCCGCGCGGGTGTTGGCGCCCAAGCCAAGACCGTCCGCAATGCCGGCTGCAATGGCGATGACATTCTTCAAAGCGCCACCGATTTCCACCGCAATCACATCATCGGTGTAATAAGGACGAAAAGCCGGACCATGCATGGCGTTGACCAGCTGCGCACCCAGTGCGGCACTGCTGGCACCGACGGTAATCGCGGCGGGACTGCCAGCCATGATCTCGATGGCGAAATTCGGGCCCGAAACCTGCGCGAATGGCTGTGCAGGGCCCAGCACATCGGCAACGATCTCGTGGGCCATCATGCCGGTTTCGAGCTCAAAACCCTTACTCGCGCAGGCCACCGCCGGTACACCCGGCATGGCGGCGCGCAAGTTCTGCAGGGCCGCTCGCATCACCTGATAAGGCACCACCAGAATGACAAAGGCTGGCGGCGTGATGGAGCTCAGTTGTGCCATCGGCGTAATGCCAGGGTGCAGTTCAACGTCGCTGGCAAAACGGGGATGATGGCGGTGGGCGCGCAGGTGGGCGATGGTCGCCGCATCGGTATCAAAAAGCTCAACCGCCCGCCCAGCGCGTGCACAGACACTGGCCAGAGCAGTACCCCAGGCACCCGCTCCCACCACCAGCACGGGTGCTTCAGTCATCTAAGGCCGCCGCAGCGGGCGCGCGGTACTCAGTGGGCTGTGTTGGGAGCATTCTCGCTTGCCATGCGGCGCTGGACCTCCTGGGCATAAAGAATCTCGAAATTGACCGGTGCCAGCAGCAGCTGAGGAAAGCCACCCTTGGTGACCAGATCACAAATTGCCTCACGAGCAAAGGGAAACAAGGTATTGGGGCAGGCGGTGGCGAGGATGGCACCGAGATGTTCAGCAGGAAAGCCGCGCACCGTAAAAATGCCCGCCTGTTGCACTTCGACCAGGTAGATAGTGCGCTCTTCCTGACGCACCTTGACCGTCACGGTCAACACCACTTCATGGTTCTCCGCGTCGAGCGCGGTAGTGCGATTGGCAAAGTGCACATCGGCAGTGGGGTTCATTTCACCGGTGAAAACGGCCGGTGAATTGGGTGCCTCAAACGAAACGTCCTTAACGTAAATCTTCTGGATCGCCAGCTGCCCGGTGATGGCCTGCTGAGCAACATTCTGCGCCGTATTCTCGTCTGCCATGACCGTCGGGCTCCCCTTAGTGTGATGATTGATTCGTGGTCGATAGCTTGGCGACTAACCAAGCGCTAGCGGCAGATTGTCAGCGCGCCAGGCCGCAATTCCACCCTTGAGCGCATGGGCGTCGGCCATGCCCTGCGACTTGAGTTCACGCGCGGCCTGTCCGGCGAGATTGCCAGTGCTACAGCACACAATGATCGGCTTACCGGCGAGCTTCTTGAGTTTTTCGCCGGCCTTGGGCAAATCAGCGAGCGGGAAATGCACCGCATCAATGATGTGACCGGCGGCGAAGTCTTCAGCGCTGCGGATATCGATCACCGTCGCACCTTGGCGATTGATCAGGCTGACCGCCTCCAACGGACCGATGCCGCCGATAGTCGTGGCAGTGTTGGCAACCAACAACCCAAGCAGCACGCAGAATGCGGTGACCAGCATCCAATGGTTCAAGGCGAATTCACTCAACTGTTGCATGATGGCTGGGCTGGTTGGGGCTGGAGATAGCAGTAAGGTAATACATTGTTGCGCGCCACAGTCGATGGGCGGCCGTATGATACACTCAAACCCTGCACCGAGAATCGCTGCAACCTACACGAAAACACCTGCGTTTTGAGCCCGATGCCGCACGCCAAACATCCCGTCATGTTGATCGTCCTCGATGGCTGGGGCCATAGCGAGAACTCCGACTACAACGCCATCCAGGCCGCTCGCACACCGGTGTGGGATAGCCTTTGGTCCCATCGCCCGCACAGCCTCGTGCGCTGTTCAGGCACCGATGTCGGCTTGCCGGACCAACAGATGGGCAACTCCGAAGTCGGTCACATGCACATCGGTGCGGGGCGCCTCATCGATCAGGATTTTTCGCGGATCGGCAAAGCCATCGCCACTGGCGAGTTTGCGCGTAATCCAGTGCTCGTGAGTGCGTGTCGCCGGGCAGCCGACTGTGACCGCGCCCTGCACATCCTCGGGCTGGCCTCACCAGGTGGGGTTCACAGCCACGAAGATCACATGCTTGCGCTCATGGATCTTGGCCACGCCTGCGGCGTCAAACAGATTTATGTCCACGCTTTTCTCGACGGCCGCGACACACCGCCGCAGAGCGCGGCCGCAACGCTGGCGCGTTTCGAGCAACGGGGTCGCAAGCTCGGCAATGCCCGGGTCGCTTCAATCGTCGGTCGCTATTTCGCGATGGACCGCAACAATAAATGGGAGCGCGTCGCACCAGCCTACGATGTGCTGGTGGACGGCCGCGCACCTTTCAGCGCAGCGGATGCAGCGAGCGCACTGGAACTCGCCTACGAACGTAACGAAACTGACGAATTTGTGCAGGCCACTGTCATCGTGCCGCCGGGCCAGACGGCCCACCGTATCGCCGATGGCGACGTCGTGGTGTTCGCTAATTTCCGGGCCGACCGCGCGCGTCAATTGACCAGTGCGTTGACCGCAGCCGATTTCAATCAATTTCCGCGTTCGCGCGTGCCTGTGCTTGGCGAGTTTGTGTGCATGACCCAATACAGCGAACAATTCCAGCTGCCGGTCGCCTATGCGTCGTCTGACTTGGTCAATACCTTCGGCGCTGTCATCGAACAACATGGGCTGCGCCAGTTGCGTATTGCTGAGACTGAGAAATATGCCCATGTGACGTTTTTTTTCAACGGTGGCGAAGAGAAAGTTTTTAAGGGCGAAGACCGTATCATGGTGCCGTCACCGAATGTCGCGACCTACGATCTCGCACCGGCCATGAGTGCTAACGAAGTGGCGGACAGATTGATTACCGCGCTCAATAGCGAGTGCTACGACGCCATCATCTGCAATTTTGCCAATGCCGATATGGTCGGCCATACCGGCCACTTCGAT
>JANOXY010000773.1:0-1762 GCA_031418675.1 Pseudomonadota bacterium | reverse complement strand
CGGCATTGGGGCTGGTCTTGACCATGGTGATCATGATCTTGCAGCGGGGATCACCGGCGCCTGAAATGTAGAACTTCTCGCCATTGATGACCCACTCGTCGCCATCGAGCACGGCACTGGTAGAAATATTCTTGGCGTCCGATGAGGGCAGACCCGGCTCGGTCATGGCGTAGGCCGAACGGATTTCACCGTTCAACAAGGGCGTCAACCAGCGACGCTTCTGTTCTGGCGTGCCTACCCGTTCCAAGACTTCCATATTGCCGGTATCGGGTGCACTGCAGTTGAGGGTTTCCGATGCCAAGGCGTACTTGCCCAACTCGGCGGCAATATAGGCATAGTCGAGATTGGAAAGCCCATCGCCCATCTCCGAGTCAGGCAGAAAAAAATTCCACAAACCCGATTCCTTGGCGCGGGCCTTGGCACCATCGAGCAATTCCAACTGGCGGGGATGCCAGCTCCAACGGTTGGTCTTGTCCTTGTCGAGGGCAAAAAACTCCTCGGTGATCGGTTCGACATTTTCTTTGATGTGTTTTTGCACAGCATCCATGAGCGGCCGTGCTTTGTCCGACATGGCGAGATTGAATAGATCAGCATCGAGGTTGGACATGGGTGCTCCTGGCGTGAAAGCGTCACGCAGCGTCAGATGGGCCGTGGCTTAGCGCGTACGCCGCGGCAAGCATTCGGTGTTGTGTCTTAGCGGTCAGAACGCATCTGGTGGTCGGCGCGCTGCTGACAAGTTCGTACCGTCGCAATGGGGGTGGCGGGCAAGCCGGACCAGCGGCGTGGTCCGGTTGCGCAGCGCAATTCAAGCCGTGCGGCTGGTGATCTCAAGCAGGTGATAGCCGAACTGGGTTTTGACCGGGCCGTGCACCACGCCCACCGCTTCGTTGAATACCACTTTGTCGAATTCCGGCACCATCATGCCCGGTCCGAAAGAGCCGAGATCACCGCCCTGGGCTTTGGAGGGGCAGCTGGAATGGGCGCGGGCGACGTCGGCGAAATCTGCGCCATCGACGATTTGTTGTTTGAGTTCGCTGCACTGTGCTTCGCTGGCGACGAGGATGTGTCTTGCGCTTGCTTGAGCCATGTCATTGTCCTTGTAGAAGGGCGGGCAGGATGCCAGCCGGGCCGAAACCTTACCCCATAACGCTCGCTTTTCGAAGCCACTTACGCGGCTCGCGCCGCCGTCCACTCAGCGCGTATAGAGGATCTGAAACAGGTTATGGGCCCGATCGGTCCACAGGGCGACACCGGGGATGTCCCGCGCATAGGGCGGCGGCAGGGCCGGATAGGCCGCAATACGCGCTTGATCCTTGCTCAGCAGCAGATAGTCGGGGCGATAGTGTCCGACCCGATGGGCGTCCTGCACACTGATGCGGGTGGTGGCGAAGCCAAACTCCCGTGCCAGGCGCTGCACCACGGGCGCCAGGTTCAGATAACGATTGGTGATGTGAATGGCGATCACCCCGCCGGGCACCAGATGGCGTTGATAAATGGCAAACGCTTCACGCGTGAGCAGATGCACCGGCACCGAATCACCACTGAAAGCATCCAGCACCAACACATCAAAATGCTGATCGGGCTCGTGGTCGAGGGTCAGGCGTGCATCACCAAGCGCCAGCTCATAGCGTCCACCGCGGGCCAGCATGTCATCAACAAAGGTGAAATAAGCGCGCGCGGTCGTGACCACATCAGGATTGATCTCGTAGAAGCGATAGGTCTGTTCGGCAACACCATAACTTGCCAGCGTGCCGGTGCCCGG
>JANOXY010000772.1:0-6022 GCA_031418675.1 Pseudomonadota bacterium | reverse complement strand
CTGGGTCAACCAGTTTCCCTGGACCTTGAACGATCCCAATCGGGCCGTGACTGCCATCGGTACCATCGGGCGCCTCAAGCTGTCGGATCAGATCCGGATACGCGTTACACCTAGCGCTGCGGTGAAACTACCGCTGCTATTACAGGAAGCGAGTTATGACATCTTCAACTTTGGCAGCTGGACGGCGTTACAAGCGCCGTTCTCCGCGCTCGACAAGCGCAGCACGGCATCGGCCTGGGATATCAATGGTGCAGCGCTAGGCCCACGCGCACGCATCGAGCTCAGCGTCCAGCATCGCAGCGAGTTGGCCTTACTGCCCGTGCCGCGCGGCACGCGCCTGGTCGCGAGCGACGAAATTGCGGAACTGCAACGCAATCGTTTTGGTACCTTGATGTCCGAATCACCGCCGGGCGCATTGCGCTACACGGTCGAACACGCCGCACCGACCAGCGTTGAGCCGCCGCCGCAACCGAACGACAGCGCGGTGCCCAGCCAATACCAGGCCCTGTTAAACGAGATCCAGGCGGAGATCGGCGGTGCTGGCCAGGCGCCTGCACAGCGCGCTGCCCGCATCCGCCAATTTTTCCTGGACCACTTCAAGTACAGCCTCATCCAGCCCGACACCTTTGTGTGGCGCACGCCACTGGCGGATTTTCTGCGCCATACCCGCCGGGGTCATTGTGAATATTTCGCCACGGCGACGGTGCTGCTCTTGCGCGCAGCAGGCATCCCCGCGCGCTACGCCGTGGGTTATGTGGTTGAGGATTACAGCACCATCGAGCAGGCCTATATCGCACGCGCGCGCCATGCCCACGCATGGGCGCTGGCGCATATCGATGGTGCGTGGATCACCGTCGATGCCACGCCTTCCGAGTGGTACAGCCTTGAGGACGAACGCGCCTCGCGCTGGCAGCGCTGGCAGGATTTAGGCGCCTGGCTGGTGTTTCGTTATCAACGCTTGAGCCAAGCCAACCTCAGCGAGATGACCGACCATCTGCTGTGGCTGGTGCCGCCGTTGGCGGCCTTTTTGTATTGGCGTTTGCGCCGCAGTCCGATGGCCGTACGCGCACAGAACGATGCACCACGGGCAACGGATCCGACCTCGCCCTCGCCGCTGACCCTGCTGCTGGCGCAGCTGGCCGCCCGCGGGCTGCAACCGCTCCCAGGCGAAACGATGGCGCACTTCTTATGTCGAGCGGCGCCTACTGCGAGCGGTGGCGTAGAACGCGATGAACTGCTGCGCTTGTATTACCGCATACGCTACGGCGCCGGCGGCGCCGCCGGCGAACTGCACGTACATTTGGAGCGGTGCCAACGGGACTATTGTGCGGCGTTATTCGCTTGAACTCGCGAGCGCTTCGCGGAAGCGAAGTCGTTCTTCCACCGAGTCGATTTGACGTATGTAGTGGTCTGCGACCAGCGGTGGGATAAGCCCCTGGAACACCGCGCGACGCTTTTCATCGAGCGACAGCCCGCTCGCCTCGAGAAACGCCTGGGGATCAATGGCGCCCCGCGCCAGCATCAAATTATTTTCGTTGGCGACGTCGCGCATGACCGCATGGTTGGGCGTCAGTCGCGCCAGCACGAAGTCCCGGGAAGCCAGCCGGTTATCGTAGATGGCACGAATTTCCAGCTTGTAACCACCGATCAGGATCGGATTGATAGTTTCCTCGAGTTGCGACTCGAGATTGCTGATACGCGTTAGCACCAGTTCCGACCAATTTGTGCCGGGCTCGCCAAAACCCGGCAACGCAGCATATATTTCGACGATGTTATTGATCGTCAGGCCGCTATAGATATCGTGGATGAAGGCGTAGTTGCGCGCCGCCACAAAACTTTCGAAATCGCGGAAACCGAGCGCGCGATGGACCGCATCGAGCCCGGATACAACCGCATTGAAGCCCAGCCCGCACAACAACTGCGGCAGACGCAGCCCAAGGTGCTGGGCGATATGTTCGCGCCGCAGGTCGTTGTCGCCCGCGGCCGTCGTGCGCGTGGCGGCGAAGATCGCCAGCAGCTCGTCCGCACCGGCATGCAGGAATGTGTCAAACGAAAATACCGGCGGCATCGCTCAGTCCTGCCACTGCGCGAGCACACGACCATCGACCACGTTCACGCGCAGCTCGCTCAAGCCCCATTTTTCGCCACGGCTGCAACGCCCGTCGGGTAACGAAAACTGCCAGCCATGTTGTGCGCACACCACGTTGGTGCCCTTGATGGCACTGCTCATGAGCTCCATGCCCTGGTGAGAACAATAGGCTTTGTAGACACGCGCCGTGGCACCGTCACGCCAGACCAAAAGCGGACGCCGACCGCAGCTGCGTTTAACCGTCTGTTGTTCCGGCAGCGCTTCAAGCGGACCAAGGTCGAGGACTTCCAGCGCTCCATCGGCCACGTCGACCGTATTGCTCAGGGATGCGAAGCCTTCTACCTCATGTTTGATCAACACATCGACGGCCCACACGATGCGGCTCAAGCCTAAGGCGGGGAACGCCATCATCAATGCATCGAGCACCTCATCGGCGCTGACACCGACCTCGAAGGCTTTGCGGGTGTACTGCACCAGACCGAGTTCGGTTTCGACCGCGACCTTGGTTATCACCGAAATCAGGGCGCGGGTCTTAGGGTCAAGGCGAGAACCGTTGTCTTTGACGAAGCTGAAGTAAGCGCCCATCGCATCGGGGCGCGCCTTGAGAAGGAAATCGAGTGCACGACTCATGGTTCACCGTGATCAGCTGCTGACAATTTGTTGCGACACGCCCGCTGTGGGGGTCCCATTCTAAGCGCGCCCAGCGCCTGGGCACATCGCCGCCACTGTCATTGTGCGCGCAAGGGCTCAGACCGGTGAGTCACACCGCTGGTTCGACAGCTGCAAGGGCGTTGTCGATATCCTGCGCCATCACCCGTCTCGCGACACCGAGTTCCGGGGCAAATACACGGGTACGGTAGTCCTCGAGCATGAGCTGCACCGCACGCAAGGCCGGCGTCAGTTCGCCGTGCGCCTCGACCAGCACACTCAGGCGTCGCGCGAACGGCTCGACCAACTCAAGCTTCTGCAGGTCTTTGCCAGGATTGGACTCGACACGCTCCAAGCGCCGCGCGATGGCATCCAGCGAGCGGCTCACGCGCGCGAGTCCGGCACCGTCCAGATGGTCCATGGCCGGCGGCCCGACAAGCAGGAACAGTTGCGCCTGCAGATCGGTGCGCGCTGCCGACGGGACGCGAGTCAGCCCTGCGCGCAGGCTTGCAGCGCGCTGCAACAGGCTAGTCAGCAGCGTCGCGGTGTGCAGGATGTCGTCGGCCAGCGTGTTATGGAAATCACTGCGCAGTGCCAGATAAGAAGCCGCCGTGCGTGGCGCTGTTTCGACCAGCAGCCGGCGCCGTGCGGCGCCCAGCACGAGGGCCGCGAGGGGTGACTGCCGATGTCCGAACAGCGCCGCCAGCAGTCCCAGTTCGCGCGCTTGAGGGAAGGCGCGCTGCAGGTGCCGGATGATACTGCCGGAATCCAGGGTCAATAAACGTGCGACCCCGCGGACGTGAGTCGCCTGCGCCTCGTTGGCATCGTCCAACACCCGCAACTCAACGTCGTCCTCGCTTTCCGACAGGGTCGGAAAGCCGATCAGCGGCGTGTCGCCCACCATCGTCTCAAGCTGCAACGCGATGGTGTCGAAGCGCCAACCCTCCCGCGAACGCCCGCCCAGACCCCACTCGACCGCAGCGCGCTCGATCACCGCCTCTGCATTGCGCATGCCTAACAACGCCGGGATGTCGCGCGTTTCTTCCAGTACTTGGCCGTCTTCGTCAAGCAAGATCACCAGCGCACGCAGATGCGGCGCCAACTGTCGGTCGTCAAAGGCCGCAGGCAGCCACGGCACCCCGGTCATGCGGTTCAACACGCTCGCGAGCGCAATGGGCAGAGGTCCGGTTTCCCGGCTGAGGGCTTCAACACTGGCCATCGCAAATTCCCTTATCGGCGACACCAACCGGCGCCTCGCTTTGGGTTGGGCGCGCAGCAAGGCAGCGATCTTTTCGCTCAGCATGCCGGGGACCAGGCGATCGAGCGACGACACAGACAAGCGCGGCAGTAGCACCAAGGGCAGGCGCAGGCTGAGACCATCGCGCGGATGGCCGGGCTCAAAACGATACTCGAGCGCACACTCTGTGCCACCGATGCTGACGCGTTGTGGAAACAGCCAAGCCTGCACGGTCCCGAATTGTGCGGTCGTGACGTCGTGCTCGCTCATGCACAAGCTTGCCGAGCGCGCGGCATCCTCGCGCAACCACGCCAGCAGCGCGCGTCGTGTGGTGATGTCGGTCGGCAAGCGCGCCTCGTAGAAGGCCTGAAGTTCGGCGCGCTCAACCAGGAGGTCGCGCCGCCGCACCCGCGCTTCAAGGGTGCGAATGGTGCTCAGCAATGCATGGTTGTGAACAAGAAATTCCGGCGCTTCGCCCAACTCGCCGTCGAGCAGTCCAGTTTCGATGAATATCCTCCGCGCAGCCGCGGGATCGATACGCGCATAGTCAATCAGCCGTGCATGGCTGATGGTCAGCCCATAAAGACGCTGGATCTCGGTTGCCCGCACACAACCACGCCGCACATCCCAATGGGGCGCTTCGTAGCTGCGTTTTATGAGGTGGGACCCGACTTGCTCCAGCCACTGGGGCTCGATACGCGCCGCCGTGCGCGCATACCGCTCGCGGGTTTCGATAACTTCGGCCGCCACCACCCATGGCGCGGCGCGGCGCGCCAGCACTGAGGACGGGTGCAGTTGGAAACTCGCATTGCGACAACCACCGTAGTGGTCGACCTGCCACTCGCCGATTTGACTGAGGAAACCCGCCGCTATCGCAGTCTGGATGGCCTTATAGCTTGCCGGCAGTAGGCTGACCGCCAACCCGGCGTCGCGCGCGAGCTTAGCCAGCGTGTCGTGCAGTTGCACCCATTCAGCCATGCGCGCTGCCGACAGAAAGCGCCGGCGACAGACACGCTGCTGCTTTTTGCCCGGCAACACCCGCAGCTCACGGGCAAACGGCCAAGCGCGCAGGAACCACATGAAATCGGAGCGCTTGTCGGCAAAAGCGGCATGGGCGCGATCAGCAGCCTCGCGCGCTTCATGGGGTCGCTCGCGTGGATCGGCAATGCTGAGCGCCGCGACAATGACCAAGCATTCGCTCAGACAGCCGAGCTTGTCGCCCGCATCCAAGACCCGCGCCAGACGCGGGTCGAGCGGGAAGCGCGCGAGCTGTGCACCGAGCGCCGTCAATGCGCGTTCGCCATCCAGGGCGCCGATTTCCTGCAGGACCAGATAGGCGTCTTTAATCAACCGTATCGACGGCGGCTCGGCAAAAGCAAAACCCTCGACGTCCGACACCCCCATCGCCTTCAGCTTCAACACCACGCCCGCAAGATTGGTGCGCTGGATCTCAGGCTCTATGCGCGGACGTCGCGCCAGAAAATCCGTTTCGCTGTAGAGGCGGATACAAATCCCGGCCGATTCGCGGCCGCAGCGCCCGCTGCGCTGCTCGGCATTGGCCTGGGGAATTTTTTCGACCGGTAACTGCTGAAGCTTACGACGCGGGTTGTAGCGGCTGATGCGCGCCAGCCCGGTATCAATGACGTGCCGCACCCGTGGCACCGTCAACGAGGTCTCCGCGACATTGGTGGCCAGGATCAGCCGCCGTCGCGGTCCCGGCTCGAAGATGCGCGCCTGACGGGCTGTGCTGAGGCGCGCGTAAAGGGTAAAGATATCGGTGTCTTCGAAGTGCGCCCGGCCGATACGCTGGGCCGCGGCCCGGATCTCACGCTCGCCGGGGAGAAACACCAGCACGTCCCCGCGCGCCTCGGCGTCGAGCTCGCGCACCGCCTCGACGATGGCCTCGTCGATGTCGATTTCGTCCTCGTCATCGACCGACGGTGGACGGTAACGGATCTCAATTGGATGAGAACGCTCGGGAATGACGTAGGTTGCGGCACCCTCAAAGAAGCGTTCGAAGACGCTTGCATCGATGGTGGCCGAGGTGA
>JANOXY010000771.1:0-2574 GCA_031418675.1 Pseudomonadota bacterium | reverse complement strand
GCCACCCGCGCCGAACTCGATCGCATGGGCACGCCCTACTGGGTTGCCGAAGGCATTGTCGGGCCGCAGTCGCAGCAGATTTTTATGCACGATCCGGCCGGTAACATGGTGGAACTGCATCAGGCCGACAGCTGCCGTTGCCAGGCCGTGACGCGTGTGAACCCTTGAGTTCGCGGACTGACTCTGACCCTGCGTTATCTGCGCGCCGTGGAGTCGGCGCGCAGACAAGGTGGTGGTCTTATCCGCCGTTCAACTGCTTCATGAACATGGCGTTATCGAAGTAGTCCCGCCAGAAGGTGATCTTGTCATTATTGACTTCGAACACCCCACTCACCGGTAAGGCAATTTCGCGACCCTTCATCGTAAAACGATCGATGCGTTCGTTCATGACGATATTGCCTGTTGCCGTCTGACGCACAATCTCGAACTTGACGGGCCCGGCACTGGTGAAAAACGGCAGGAGAAACTCTCGCATCTTGTCACGACCGCGCATATCACCGAGCGGTACGTTGTCGTAGTAACAATCCTCTGCGACCCAGGACATGGCGGCGTCCATGTCCTTACGGTCGACATCGGCGATGAATTTATTGACGACCTGTTCAGCGTTCATAATGACCTCCGGTTATTTGCGATTGGATTGCAGGCCACCGGCTAATGCTCCGGCTTGGCCGTCTTACTGGTCTGCTGCATGATGTAATCGGTCCACGCGATACCGAGCGCCGACAGAATGAAGGCCATGTGGATAATCGTCTGCCACATCACGCCCGTCGACGTGGCACGCGCACCTTCGAGCCCGATGCTGCCCGCTTCGATAAAAGTCTTGAGCAGATGAATCGATGAAATGCCGATAATCGCCATGGCGAGCTTGACCTTCAAGACCGATGCGTTGACGTGACTGAGCCATTCCGGCTGATCCGGGTGGCCTTTCAGGTTCAGCCGTGAGACGAAGGTTTCGTAACCGCCAACGATGACCATCATCAGCAAGTTGGAAATCATCACAACGTCGATCAGGCCCAGCACGATAAGCATGATGCCCTGCTCACCCAGGCTCGTGGCACCGTAAATCAGATGCCAGAGTTCCTTGACGAAGACGATAACGTAAACGCCTTGCGCGGCGATCAAACCGAGATACAGCGGCAATTGCATCCAGCGCGAGCTGAATATCAGTTTGGCCAGGAGGCTGCGTTCAGCCGTGTCTTCGGGATGGTGATTGCTGGACATGGGAATTAGGTGACGTCGTTGTTGAGTCGTTCGGATTTTACCTCGCAAAGTGTCGCGCGCACGATCAACGCAGTGCGTCGGTCCCGGCAAAGCCGGGCGCGGGCGGCTGCGACGGTCGCGCATGCGGGCCCAGCCACTTTACCGGTCGCCGTACCCGAAGACGTGTCATGTTCGGACCGGTGTTGGCCAGCGATGGGGAACACCCCTTTTGGAGAGCGGACAGTGCCCACTCGACTCGGTTAGTATCGCCGCACACGCGGCCTGCTAGGCGCGTGTGCAACTGTCGCGGCGCCCGCCCCGGCGCTCTGCCAACTCGCGATCTGAAAGGACCAGAAACAATGACAACGCCAAAAAACATTCTTGACGGTATTCGGGTGCTGGACTTCTCGCAGGCACTCGCCGGCCCGACCACCACTCGCCTTATGGCAGAAATGGGCGCCGAGGTCATCAAAGTCGAACTCGCCCCCAACGGCGAAGCCTCCCGTGCCCTACCCTACTTGCGTAACGGCCGCTCCGGTTATTACATCCAGCAGAACCGCGGCAAAAAGAGCATCGCCATCGACCGCAAAGACCCGCGTTCCATTGAGCTCGTCCTGAAGGTGCTGGAGAAATGTGACGTGCTGGTGGAGAACTTCGCGCCTGGAGCCATCAGCCGGCTGGGTTTTGGCTGGGAGACCGTGCACAAACTCAATCCGCGTTTGATCATGGGTTCGATTTCGGCCTTTGGGCAGACCGGCCCGCTGGCCTCGCTGCCGGGTTATGACTACATCGGCGCCGCTTATGCCGGTGTGTTGAGCATGATCGGCGAAGCCGACGGTCCGCCCTATTTCTACATGCTGGGTATCGGCGACGTGATGACCGGCACCCATCTGCTGGCCGCCATCAATGGCGCGTTGTTTTATCGCGAGCGCACGGGCCGCGGGCAGTACGTCGAAGCGTCCTTGCTCGATTCTTATTTCCATTGTCACGAAGTCAACGTGCAGGCCCATACCGCCTCGGGCGGTGAGATCAAACCCTTCCGTTGCGGCGCCCATCACTATGCGGTGTCGCCCTTAGGTGTGTTCAAGTGCAGGGAGGGCTACGTGATCCTCGCTGTGCTGCCGAATCAATGGCCAAATTTCTGCAAGGCGCTGGGCAACGCCGCCCTGGTTGACGACCCGCGCTTTGTCGATGGACCGGCGCGCATTGCCAATCGCGAACCCTTGAACGCGCTCATCGAAGTGGCGCTGGCCAAATACGCCACCGCGGTCGAGGCCGCCGAAGACTGGGGCTTTAATCACCACGTGCCGATCGCGCCCATTCTGACCGTTGAGCAGGCGGTCAAACATCCGCACCTGGTCGAACGGGAAACGA
>JANOXY010000770.1:0-4498 GCA_031418675.1 Pseudomonadota bacterium | reverse complement strand
GTACGGCGGAGTGGGTGTCAGAGCTTGCCTTTTGCGTAGGTGACTGGATTTCTCGATCCAAACGCACGTTTGAGTCTCGCGAGATCCCTTGAGTTAATGCATCGCTCACCACACCCTCCCGCTCGCTAGGCGGTATCGCAGCAGGCGCTCGCCAAAAATCGTGCGCGCAGCCTCAACGCCCGTCTTTCGCCTGCACGCCACGGCGTGCCCGGATAATCCGGCTGACGCGCGAATAATGCACACCGAAATGCGCCTCGAGCTGCCGCAGGGTATAGCTCCCGCTGCAATAGGCGGCGGTGATGGCATCGTCGCGCTCACGATATTGCTCCACATATTCGTCGAGCGGTCGCGATAGCGCGCGTCGTTGCACCTTCGGCGTATCGCGAACCGACACCTGCTCGTCCACCAGCGCCAGCAAACCATGGACAAATTGTTCGCTGCCGAGATAGATCTCATTGCGCAGCGCTGACCACGGGGCGGGTTGATCCTTGCCTGCCGCAATGAACGCGCGGTAGGCCGTGACCGCGGTGCTTCGCTGCGTAGCAAACTGGCCCAGGATCACCTCGCTCGTGAGCCAGGGAGATCCTTCGCGATGGTCCGCCGTGTCCCGATAACTGCTCCACGGCCACTCGGCGGCGCTGCGGACCATGCTCGCCCGCACTGGATTGAGCACGACGTAGCGCGCCACTTCCAGCAGATAGGATTCGCGCTCGATGAAGATGGCCTTGTAACGGCCTTGAAACACATGCCCAACGCGCCTGTTCGCGCGATTGAATTGCCCCGAGTACTGACCGTTGAGTTGCTGCATTCCCCGACACAGATTCGGCGCCGGCGTCTCCACCAACAAGTGATAGTGGTTGGTCATCTTGCACCAGGCATGGATCCGCCAACCGTACAGCTCGACAACGCGCGCCAGCGTCACCAGAAATTCCGTGCGATCGTGATCGCTCACAAATATCGACCCGCGCTGATCGCCACGCGAAGTCACATGGTAGAACGCACCGGCGAATTCCATCCTGAGTGGCCGCGACATTCGGAATCCTTTCCGTCATGTGAGAGCAGGCCTCAAATATCGCTATTTTCACCGTGCAGTGCAATCGCAAAGCACGCACACCACAAACAAGTGGCCACACCGTGCTCATCTTTCGTCTAGTCACAGGTCAGCCGATGATGCCGACTATCAACGAATCGATGAATCGATAGAAAGCAAAAGGCAAGCTCTGACACCCTTCGACGTGAAGAACGATTTTGGAAACGCTTGCGGTTAAACCCCAGAATCAGGCGCTTTTACGCCGCCGTTAACACTCAACAAGTAGATCGCATACGCGCTCGTATTCAGCCAGGAAGGCTGCGGCAATCATGCCACTAGCATGCGTCGCATAGTACATCGCCGCGTCACCCAGCTCAGCCTCGGCGTCGGGGTGAATCGCATAGATCACGCCAACTTTGCCTTGACACGCGCCAAGGCTTCGTCTCCGGGCACCATCTCGATCTTACCGCTCTGACGCGGCATCGATCTCGATTGGCTGGTTAGCTGCCAGCTGTTCGTGCACGACTTTCTCGAACCGCCGCTACGATTTCTTTGCGATTTAATTTGAGTTTCACCCCTTTTACCGCAAGCGGAGACAGAAGCTCTTGGACCGGTTGAATAGTGAACGTTTGACCGTCGCGACGCGTGATGCGAACAGCGCCTTCCTTCTGAGCATTTTCCAGGACGGTGGCGAAATTCTGTCGCGCTTCGGAGAATGTGTAAACTTTCATCGCTTAGATTTCCATGACTTCGATTCCAAGGGAGGCCGCTGCAACCTTCAAGGGCTCGTCTAGGGTGAGCAGTGGTGTACCAAGCTGCATCGCGCAGACCAGCAGATAGGCGTCATACGCATACATATTGAGCTACCTTACCAACGCCAACGATTGCTTTAAATCAACAGACACCATTCGTATGGGAATGCTCAAGTAAGCATCAATACAGGCGTTGGCTTGAGCCAATGTGATCCTTTGACGTTTGATCATGGCTGAAAGTGCATTCCCAATTTCCCAGTGAACAGAATTCGGCGCGACAAGAGCATGCCCAGTAGTGAATTCTATTGCGTTTGCCCGGCTTGCTTCGTTACTGACGACCGCGATCAGTGTCCGGCGGAGTGGGTGTCAGAGCTTGCCTTTTGCGTAGGTGACTGGATTTCTCGATCTAAGCGCACATTTGAGTCTCGCGAGATCCCTTGAGTTAATGCATCGCTCACCACACCCTCCCGCTCGCTAGGCGGTATCACAACGAATGAAGAAAACGATAGCGCGTCGTCCGCGAGCAGTACAGGGGGGGGCAAACAGCACCATCCGAGTCTGGTATCTCAACTTGAGATCCTGCACAAGCTCTCCCATAACACGCGACGCCCTCAATTCAGACAAATTCTAGACCGTTTCTTTGCCCGGCTGTAACCGCCAGTTGTCAGCCTGCAAGCGACAATGAAGGGCGACAATGAAGGGTGTCAGAGCTTGCCTTTTGCCTTTCATCGATGCGAGACAGTGTCGGCAGGGACGCGAATAGGCCGATGAAAATATCGATAGGACTCTTGGTCGTCGCGGACGCGCTTTGCGATTAAGACGCGGGCAAAAGGCAAGCTCTGACACCGATCCCTTTGCGATCCCTTTCGTGCTCACGATATTGCTCCACAGCGGCGGAGTGGGTGTCAGAGCTTGGTTGCGGCAAGGCTGCATACCTGACCTGTGGCTAGCAGTTACCAGCGCGGGATTCACACCCGCTCGATTACGCGACATCGCCTTGCCGAAACCAAGCTCAGACACCCTTCGATACCGTCACCGCGTCGGTTCGATTGTGTTGTTGGACGTCAAAGCCCGAGCACCAGCCGCAACCCTGCGTTGACCTGCTCCATAACGTTGCTTTGCAGCACTTTGACACGCGAGTTAAGCAGAGAACGATCTATGGTGATGATTTGCGACACATTCACCACGGACGATTTTGGCAAGCCAGACTCCGACTTAGTAAGACGAACGTTTCCGGGGGCTTCGGCTAGCGCCAAGTTGGAGGTAACAACCGCAACAACCACTGTAGAAATCCGGCTGGCGTTGAAAGCATTGGATTGAATGACCAGAACTGGGCGGCGAAATCCCGGACCAGAACCGAGCGGGTCCGGCAGTGCCGCCCACCAGATCTCACCACTTTTCATGCTTTAGAGATGCAAGCTGTGCACGAAACAAAGTTGTTTCTACCTTTGAATCTTCGGATGAGTAGATATCATTTAGCTTGGAAGTTATGGCATCTGAGCCGTGCCGCAACACATATTCTTCTAGAGCCTCCGTGAAAAGCTGACTTCGAGCCATTTGACGTTGCTTAGCCAAACGCTCAGCCGCATTGAAAATGAGATCCGGAACTGAGACTGCTACTTTCATGCTTTAAGAGTATCACCAAAGTATGACCGATGAAATATTGAGAAACCTTGCCGGCCGTGCGAGCGGGACGAGCCGATGCCGGGGAACTCAAGCAGTAACTGCGACACGCGCTTGAATTCGGCGATGAACTTTGCGGCGAGCGCTAAAGACCCGGTTCTTTCGTAGAACTCGGCGGCTTCTTCAATGTCATTCTCGGCCGCAGGGTGTAAGGAAACCTTCATCCCTTGAAACGAGTTTCGAGTCTAGCCATGGCCTCTTCAAGGGGAACTGTGGTCGCTACCCCAGAAGTGATTTCTGCTTCCCTTGCGTCGGCGACAGCGTTCCATTCGGCCTCGACTTCAGCATCAGCGTCCAGGCTGACGATCAGTCGCTCGAGGAGGCGTGATCGATCTGATGGCGAGAGCCGCAGCACTTCAGCCTGGATAGTTTCGAGCGATGTGGACATTGCTTTCTCCGTCACACTTTTGGATGGGGCATGAATAGCTTGCCACAACCACGAAATCACTACCAACGGTCGGCCTATCTGCGCACTGCGCACGCAGCTTGCAGCTTGCAGCGACGCCTAACACCGAGCTTACCGCAGCTCATTCTGGCACGTAGCGCTTTAAGGTATCTCCCAACTGCGTCCCGAAATCGTTAAGCCGCACATCGCCATCGGCCCAAGCCTCATTCGGCAGTACGGCGGTGGTTAAGCGAACCAGGGATCCATCCGATCATTTCACCACCCTGGCTCACTTCATCAGCACCCTCGGCGAGGACATCGCCGCAGCCGCGACAAGGTCAACGGACAGTGGCAACTCTTCTGCTTGGTACACAACATAGAGAAGCTGGCTAACTTGCGATGTATTGCTTAGCCGTAGCAAGGAAAACAGCTGTTCCGTTACATCGCGCAGCAATCACCGCTACTTTCTGACTCGACAACATCGTTTGCTACGTTCGATGTCATCAATTCGAATCGACTAACACCCGGGTGATGCCGCTCAGCCTTACCAAAAAGGCGTTTTTCTACAGCCTCAACGCCGCCGATGAGCCGAAAGGGCCACCGAACGAAAACCTCGATGCCAGAGTGTCACCGCGTTGGCTCCATTGG
>JANOXY010000769.1:0-7457 GCA_031418675.1 Pseudomonadota bacterium | reverse complement strand
GCCCGAGCGCGCGTGCGACGCGTTCCGGACGAAACCGAAACGCACAGACTTCCTGCTCACCCGCGAGCAAGACGGGTACACGTAAGCCGTAGCGCGCGCTGAGAGCGGCGTCGGAATCAACGTTTATTGTCTCCAGCTGATAGCGCCCAAACCCTTCCGCCCAGGCCGCCAGCTCGGACTCAAAAGCGACGCACAGACCGCAATCCAGGCGCGTAATCAGGGTCAGCACGGGCAGCATCCGGACTTCCGTCGCCTGGCTGTGTCCGTCAACCATTTTTGGAGGGCACCTTCATGGCAAGAAAAAGCGGCCCGCCTTGACGTTGAATCAAGATCGGCACCGTCTTGCCCGCTTCCAGTCCATCAACCAGTTCGCGAAACTGCTTCAGACCGGCGATTTTGCGATTGTTGATCTGCAGGATCACGTCGCCGCGGCGCAGACCAGCGCTATAGGCCGGCCCTTCGCTGATATCCTCAATCAACACGCCGCCGTCATTAATCTGAGCCTGCTCGCGCTGCTGGCGCGTTGGTTCCACGACCGCGATTTTCAGTTTGGCGTCGAGCTTGGACTTTTCAGGTTCCGGACCGCCGGCCATCTCGGCTTGTTCCTCGGGCAGCGCGCCGATTTCGATGGTCGACTTCTGACGTTTGCCGTCGCGAATGAGTTCGACCGCGATCTTATCCCCGACATGGGTATTGCCGACCATCGGCGGCAGATCCGAGGAGCGTTCAATGGTTGCGCCGGCAAAGTTAAGGATGATATCGCCAGTGCGCAAGCCAGCTTTTTCTGCTGGGCTACCGTCCAGGACCTTGGAGACCAGGGCGCCGGCGGGTTTCTGCATGGCAAATGATTCAGCGAGCTCTTGAGTGACGTCCTGAATTAAGACTCCCAGCCAGCCACGGGTAACGCTGCCGTGGTCGCGTATTTGTCGATAGACGTTCAATACGACCTGCACCGGTATCGCGAATGAAACACCCATAAAACCACCGGTGCGGCTATAGATCTGTGAATTGACACCGACGACCTCACCCTTGAGATTGAACAGTGGACCGCCAGAATTGCCTGGATTAATAGCGACGTCGGTTTGGATGAAAGGCACGTAATTTTCGTTTGGCAGGCTGCGACCCTTGGCACTCACAATGCCCGCCGTAACCGAATAATCAAAGCCAAAGGGCGAGCCGATGGCCAACACCCATTCGCCGACTTCGAGCTTGTCGGAATTGCCGGTGACCAGAGTCGGAAGATCCTTGCTGGTCTCTATCTTCAGTACCGCAACGTCGCTGCGCGCGTCTGAACCAATCAGTTTGGCCGCGTGCTCGCTGCGGTCCGACATACGCACGATAATTTCATCAGCTTCACGCACAACGTGGTGATTGGTGATGATGTAGCCATCTTTGGTCAAAATGAATCCCGAGCCAAGGGAAGACCGCGAGTCCTGTCCTTCAGGTCCACCACCGCCGGGTCCGCCACCACCTGGGCCCTCCTCGCCGAAATAACGGCGGAAGAACTCGCCCAGCGGACCGTCTTCGGGAAGGTCGGGAATGTTCAAACCTGGTGGCAGGCGGCCGCCGAGCTTGGCCGCTTTCATGGTGGTACTGATATTGACCACGGCAGGGCTGTTTTTCTTTGCAAGTACGGTGAAGTCCGGAAGTCTGACTTCCTGGGCGAGCACTACGGACAGCTCGCTGAGGATGAAAACCGTCACGGCGGCCAAAAATAATGCTCTCATCATCGCTCCACTACTTAGTCGATTTGGTTACTGACTTGGCGATTCGTTTCAATGTTTCCAACGGAACCTCGCCGACCACCGTAATCTGGCGCTTCCCATCCAGACGACTGTAGGCATTCACAGCACCGCGTGAGGATTCACCCTGTAAGGCTTGTTTATCGTCCGTTATCGTCTCGGCAAATACGGACACCATTGAAAGCCCGTCAGAGTAGATTAGGTGGTTGGTAGCGTTGTTGTAGTCGTGGGTCTGCTGGACCCCGCTCTCCTTGAACTCAAAACCCGAAGGCAGCCAGCCTGGCTGCCAGTCGGGCATCACCGGAGTGGTCTTGTTACCGTCATCTGCATCGGTACGCCATTGGAATCCTGGACCTTGAATACCAGGCTCCAGGAGCGCGCTCGGAATCTCATCGCTGATTTCCAATTGTGTGAATTGCACCTGCTCGAGCGCATGACCATTGACGTCCAGGATGGCCGACTTCAATAACAGCCGTGTCTGTTCGTCTAGCCATAGCCGATACGCGTAGCGGTCCGGCCAGCGTGGACTAACCATGATCACCAGCGCAGCCCGACCCGCGACACGGTCCTGACCATCGATGGCGAAGGTATAGCTGTTGCGCAATTTTTCCACTGGCGCGGAGAAACCGATACCGATGATGTCGCGCGGAGGATTCTTATCAACTGCACCGTCGGCAGCATCAACTGTGAAACAGGTTACGAGCGAACCTTCGCGGATGACTTCACGTCGAGGGCCTGACAGCGAAATCATGCGTTCTGTTTCGGTATCATCCACGTAACGGTGAATCAGCCGCATGCTCTCAAGCTGATCAGCGCGGTGATAGACAAACACACCGTCGTAGTTGAGATTGCGCGTTGCATTGTGCATCGCGACCAGGGCCGTCTCAGCGGACTCTTCAGCTGTGGCGCCGCAGCAAAGTGCAGCCGCCAGCACCAAGCTCGCGCGCGTCGCGCGGCGATTAGTGGGTTTCGTAGCCGACAATGCGGACATACGGATGAACGCCGGGCGTAGGCTGCCGGGCTCGTTGTTCGTTGAAATTGCGGACATAGGAATTCATGCGCTGCTGCGTCTGATCCCCTCTCACGATAAATGTTTGATTGACAAAAGCGACCGCATCTCGGTTTGGAGCCGGCGTCACAACACTGCTGCCTTGGCCGGTGTTTTTAGTAGTGGGCTGGGTGATCGGGTTCGCAGCCAATGCCGGCGGCGAGGACTCCTGAGGTAAATTCGGTGACACGATCAAAGCCATGGCGGCGAGTGTAGCGGCGGCGGCCAGGCCGAGACCGATGCGCGACATTACTCGTGGTGCCGGGCTCGGTAATTCCACGACCTTGTTTGGCGCCGAAATACGCGTCGCTGGTGCACTACGCAAGGCCGCGCCTATCAAGTGATAGCGTCCCCAGGTAGCGCGAGATTCAGATTCAGCGAGCAGGTTTGTTACTGCGTCGCGACTGGCGTCCGCTGCTAATTCGTCGTCCATCAGGGCCGATAGTTGTTCGTCATTCATGGTCCCGCACCTCGTCAATGCTCCAGCAGCGGTTTAATTCGCAGGTCGACAGCTTCGCGCGCTCTGAAAATGCGCGATCGCACCGTTCCTATCGGGCAGTCCATTGCCGTTGCAATCTCCTCATAACTTAAGCCGTCAATTTCGCGCAGCATGATGGCCGTGCGTAAATCCTCCGGCAGTTTGTCGATGGCATCAATCACCGTCAGACGAATTTCTTCAGTAAGCAACAAACGCTCCGGCGTCTCTAGGGTGGCCTGCATTTCTTCGATTTCGAACTGCTCGCCATCTTCGTTGCTACCCAGGTCGACATCGCTCGGGCGCCGCGCTGCGGCCACCAGGTGATTCTTCGCGGTATTGATCGCAATGCGGTACAGCCATGTGTAAAAAGCACTCTCTCCGCGAAAATTTGGTAGCGCTCGATAAGCCTTGATGAACGCATCCTGTGTAATGTCCAGAGCATCGGCGGGTTCGCGCACGTAGCGACCTACGAGTTTGACAATACGATGCTGGTACTTGAGCACCAGCAGATCGAAGGCAGTTCTGTCGCCACGCTGTACCCGCGCCACCAATTCGGTATCGGTAATGCTATCGCCCATCTTCACTCTAAGCCTGTATTATGGCCAAGGTGCTGGGCGCAAACTCAAGTGGATCGACCATCGGGGGCTGGGTAAGTTCGTGATGGGACAGGATCGGGCCAGGCACAGATTTTAGCAAGCTCAGCTGCTGAGCAGGCTAGGCCGGAGACGGTCGGCGCGACGACGCTGTGAGTCAGGCCTTGCAGCGCTGCGCAGAGTTCCTCGTCGCCACCTTGTGGAAGCCCCGAATGAGCCAATCGGAATCCTGCGATGTCATGATCATCGGTAGCGGCGCTGCCGGATTGTCCATGGCACTGACCCTTGCCGAGCGCCATCGCGTGGTGATTCTCAGCAAAAACATCGCCAGCGAGGGTGCCACGGTCTACGCCCAGGGTGGGGTCTCTGCGGTCATGGACCATGCCGACGCGGTCAGTTCCCACATCGAAGACACGCTCATCGCCGGTGCCGGCCTGTGCCGGCGCGAGGCGGTCGAGTTCATCGTTCGCCACGGCCGCGAGCGCATCGAATGGTTGATCGCCCAGGGCGTGCCCTTTACTACCCGTACGTCGAAATCGGGCACGATCGAGATGCACCTCACCCGCGAAGGTGGCCATAGCCATCGACGTGTCGTGCACGCCGCTGACGCTACCGGCCGTGCGATTGAAACGACCCTGCTTCGGCGTGTCCGAGAGCACGCCAATATCACCTTGCTCGAACGGCATATGGCGATAGATTTGATCAGCTCGGGCAAGCTCGGCTACGTACCGGACCGCTGTGTCGGGGCCTATGTGTTGGATGTCGAGAATCAGCACGTAAAGACCATCGCCGCACGCTGTTGCGTGCTGGCCACGGGTGGCGCCGGCAAGGTGTATCTGTACACCAGCAATCCCGACGTCGCCACCGGTGACGGCATCGGTATGGCGTGGCGCGCGGGTTGTGCAGTGGCCAATATGGAATTTGTGCAGTTTCACCCGACTTGCCTCTACCACCCCCAGGCCAAAACTTTTTTGCTGACCGAGGCCTTGCGTGGTGAAGGCGGCCTGCTGGTGCTGGAGAATGGTGAGCGCTTCATGCCGAAATTCGACGCGCGAGCCGAGCTTGCACCGCGCGACATCGTGGCCCGCGCTATCGATCACGAAATGAAGCGCCTGGGCCTTGACTGCGTCTACCTGGATGTCACCCACAAGCCGCGGGACTTCATTCTTGAGCACTTCCCTACCGTCTACGAAGAATGCCGCAAGTACGGTATCGACATGACAGTTGATCGTATTCCGGTGGTTCCGGCGGCACACTACCTGTGTGGGGGTGTCGTCACCGATACCCAAGGCCGGACTTCCCTGCCCGGCCTCTATGCCATCGGCGAAGTCGGCTGCACCGGGCTCCACGGCGCCAATCGCCTGGCCAGCAACTCATTGTTGGAATGTCTGGTGATGGGTAACGCTGCGGCAACTTCCATCCACAACGCGCTGCTGGTCAGTGAACCGGCCATTGAGATCCCGACCTGGGACGAAAGCCAGGTCACCGATGCCGACGAAGAGGTGGTCGTCTCCCACAATTGGGACGAGCTGCGGCGACTGATGTGGGACTATGTGGGCATCGTGCGCACGACCAAGCGTCTGCAACGCGCCCGCCGCCGGGTCGAACTGCTACACGCCGAGATCAGCGAGTTCTACGGTAATTTTCGTGTGACGGGGGATTTAATCGAGTTGCGCAACCTGCTGCAGGTGGCGGAACTGATTATTCGCGCTGCCCTCAAGCGGCGCGAGAGTCGAGGCCTGCATTACACCCTGGATTACCCGAACCTCGATGACGCCAACTACCGTCGCGACACGGTACTGCGCGCCGGCGATTTCAGCTGAACCAAGGGGGCGGGGCGACTATGAGCGTGACGGGTGAACTGCGCGGCAAGACAGTCTTGATCACTGGAGCCAGTCGCGGGCTCGGCCAGGCGGTGGCCTATGCGGCCGCCGCTGCAGGCGCCACCACCCTGCTCTGTGCACGGGATGTACCGGCCCTCGAGCGCCTGGCCGATGCTATCGAAGCCAGTGGCGCGCCAGCGCCGGTCCTGGCCCCGCTCAACCTCGAGACGGCCACCCTTGCGGACTACGAAGATCTCGCTGCGCTGATTGCGCGACGGTTCGGATGCCTGGATGGCGTGGTATTCAACGCCGCAGCCATCGGCGAACTTGCGCCGCTAGCGACCTATGATCCGGTGACTTGGGCGCGGGTTTTTCAAGTCAATGTCCACAGCGTGTTCTTGATGCTGCAGGCCATGTTGCCAGTGGTTCTGAGCGCCACTCAGGCCTCGTTAGTCTTCACTCTTGCACCCGAAGGCATGCACGGCAAGGCCCATTGGGGCGCGTATGGGGCCTCCAAGTTCGCCTTGCGCGGCTTGTTCGAGATGCTGGCCGCTGAGCACATCAATAACCGCGCGTTACGCATCAATGCGGTCCTGCCACCGCCGGTACGTAGCCGTCTTCGTTACGCGGCCTACCCTGGCGAGCCCCCTGCGCAGCTTGTCGAGCCGGAACAACTGGCGCACGGATTCGTCGAATTACTGGCCGCCCATGGCACTAGCGGCAGCGGCGCCATTGTGCCGCTAGTGGCGAGCATTCGCGGTGCTTGAACGGCAGTTATTGCCGCCCGAAGCTCGAATATCTGAAACGCGGCTTAAAACGCGTTGACCGGCGTCAAAGTTTTGACTGCGTGGGCAGAAGAGCCCAGCGGTTACTGCCCGGCGTAGCGACAAGAATCCGCGAATGGTTCGCTTTTGGACCCATTCGCAACGTTTCTCTGCGAGCGAGGCCCATTGATTCCAGTTGGCACAGATATCGCACAGCAATTTCGGTCCAACCCGAGATCTGGCGGATATAAACAGCGATGAGCACTCCGATAAAACATGTTTTAGGCGCCGAACCCTGGCGCAGTGGCGCTTTTGTGAACGAGATTCTGCCGTTCACAGCAGACCAGCAAAACGACAAAAACATTGTCTCCGACACCACCAAGCTCCGCATCTCAAACGCCTTGCAGTCGAGCCTGCACGCCCGTGACGTGATACGCGGCTTCGCCCGAGAAGTGCGACGTATGGTACGCGGTGTGGCCGTGCGTTATCGGCACAGCGTGCAAAAGGTCGCTATCGACGATGGCGCACGGGAACTGAACACCTACACCTACGAGTTGAACCTGGTCGGCAGATCCCTGGGCGAGATTACTTTCTCGCGCGCCAATGCCTTGCTCGACTCGGAGCTGGAGGTGCTGGAGGTATTGCTGTGCACCCTCATCTACCCGTTACGCAATTCCCTGCAGTACGAACGTGCCCTGAAAATCGCACTGAAGGATCCGCTCACCGGCGTTAACAATCGCGCCATGTTGAGCGCTCAGCTCAAACATCACATTTCCCTAGCGCAACGTCAGTTGTCGCCGCTGTCTTTGTTGATCATAGACATCGACCACTTTAAAGCGGTTAACGACCGTTTTGGCCACATTGTCGGCGACGTCGTGTTGACCCAGATTGCCCAACAGATTGTGAAGTTGGGGTAAATGGGTGGCCAGGCGTCGTGTATTTCGGCGCTGGTTTACTTGGCTAACTTGGACTTATCTGCTGCCAGTCATTGGTTTGGCTGCAGTCATGG
>JANOXY010000768.1:0-2148 GCA_031418675.1 Pseudomonadota bacterium | reverse complement strand
GTCGTCGGCAGATCCGTGACATCGATGGGCAAGCGCAAGCTGAGCACGCCGGGCACGGTTGTCGGCAACTGAACGAGCACCGGGGGGAACGGTGGCGGCCTGGTGACTGTCGGCGCGGTCGGGTTGCCGGTACACGCGGCGACCGTGGTCGCCGCAACGAGCAGGAGGACCAGGCGCGTAAGCATCTCGCTCGCCATAGTATCTCCAACTTGCGGTAGCTCTGCAGTCTGGGATAGTCTGTCGCTTCCCCGATGTCTCTCTTCCGGTCGCGCGTTCGCCTTATCGCGGTGGTCTGGCTGCTGTGCCAGGTGGCCTCGCTATCGGCGTTCGTGCCGGATGAGTGTTGTCCGGCTCACACTGCCATGGCGGCCGCAAAGGCGGCTGCGACGCCAGCCTGTCACGACGCCGAGACGGCACCTGCTCCAGAACCGAAGCCCGGCGCCGAATGCCAGATGCACCATGACGATGGCGCGGCATGCCCGCTGCACCGCTCGACATCGCTCGGTTGCGGCACCCTGAGCAATGGATGTGACGGCCCCAGCCAGCCATTGGCCCGCCTGTTCTCGTTCGACGGCGTGCTCGGCACCCCGACGGTGTCGATACTTGCGCCGTCGTCTTCGCCTACGCCCGCCGACGGGGCGCATCCGCGGCTTGATCGCTTCCCCATTCCCGACGCTCCGCCTCCGAAAGCCTGAACCAATCTCGCTGCGCTGTTGACTGGCGGGACGTGTGTCCCGACAGCCGAATTCGCTGTTGGTGTTCTTGGTTTCGGAGGTCTCGATGTCGTTTTCTTCGCGATACGCAATCGCTATCGCCCTTGTTCTGGGGTGCGTCAGCCCCTTGTTCGCCCAACAGACTGTCGATGTCGCCAGCGTCAGCGGTCGCGTCGTCGACGCGACGGGCGCCGTCGTGCCCGGAGCCAGTGTCACCGCGACACATAGCGACACCAACGCCGTGGCCAGCGCGGTCACCGATCGGGACGGTCGTTTCCGATTCCCTTATTTGCGAATTGGTGCCTGCACATTCACCGTCTCGCTGGCGGGCTTTCAGGACGCCAGCCGCAAGCTCACGCTGAGCGTTGGCGGTGCCTACGAGTTGCCGGTCACCCTCGCCCTGAGCGGCGTTGAGACGAGTGTCCAGGTGACCGCGGAGGCCGCGGTGCTCGAAGCGGCGCGCAGCCAGATCGCGGCCACCGTGCCCGCGGCCGAAGTGAAGGCCTTGCCGATGAACGGCCGCAATTTTCTCGAACTCGCGCTGCTGGTCCCGGGCGTTTCTCCTACCAACATCGCGAGCACGCAGCAGTTTCCGGAAACGTCGGCGGTGCCCGGCATCAGCATTTCGGTGGGCAGCCAGCGCAACATGTCCAACAACTTCGTCGTTGATGGCCTGTCGGCGAATGACGATGCGGCGGGGCTGAGTGGCATTACGTATGGCGTCGATGCCATTGAACAGTTCCAGGTCATCACCTCGGGCGCCCAGGCGGAACTGGGCCGGGCGGCTGGCGGCTATGTCAACGTGGTCACCAAGAGCGGCACCAACGCCTTGCGCGGAACGGTCTACGACTTCTACCGTGACGACAGCCTCAATGCGGCCAACGCGCTGTCGGGCGCGAAGCTGCCGATGACCCAGTCGCAGTTTGGCGGCAGCCTCGGCGGTCCGTTGAAGCAGAACCGCACGTTCTTCTTCACCAACGTCGAGCACCGATCGCTGGACCAGACCGGCTTGGTGACGGTTTCCGATGCCAATGTCGCGCTGGTCAACGCCCGGCTGGATGCCACCGGCTACCGCGGCCCGAGAATCTCAACGGGTCTGTATCCCAACCCGGTCACCCAAACCAACGTGCTGGCCAAGGTCGATCACCAGGTGAGCGGTCGCGATCAGCTCAGCATTCGTTACAGCCGCTACGATGTCGGCGCCGACAACGCGAGAGGCGCCGGTGGGCTAAGCGCTCCGACCGCCTCATCGAGCCTCGATAACACCGACCAATCAGTGGCCATTGGCAACACGCTGATCCTGTCGTCGCGAACGGTACTCGAAACCCGTGCGCAGTTCGCTCGCGGCATCCTCAAGGCGCCGGCGTCGGAGCCGATCGGTCCCGCCGTCAACATTGCCGGGGTGGTCGCGTTCGGCACCAGTTCCGGCAGCCCG
>JANOXY010000767.1:0-4435 GCA_031418675.1 Pseudomonadota bacterium | reverse complement strand
ACGACGGCGCAGGTTATCCTAGCACTGCTGCGTGCGCCGGCGCGTCGAGGCGGAGCGCAGATGAAACGACTGGGGCGGGGAGCCGATATGCAGACGCAATACACAATCAATGGCGGCGGTGGCCTCGCGCTGAATGTGTTGGAATGGGGGAATCCCCAGGGCGCCAGCGTGCTCTTCATCCACGGCTGGTCACAAGCTTATATGTGCTGGCAAAAGCAGTACGACAGCGCACTGGCCGAGCATTTTCGTCTGGTGGCCTTTGACCTGCGTGGGCACGGGCAGTCGGCCGCGCCGGCCGATCCCGGCTGTTATACCGACGCGGCCCTGTGGGCGGCCGACATCCACGCCATTATCGATACCTTGCAACTTGGCCCGACCGTGCTCGTCGGCTGGTCCTATGGCAGTTTTGTTATCGCTGACTACGTGCGGTTTTATGGTGCCAAGGCCGTGGCCGGTCTCAATCTGGTCGGCGCTGCGGTGCGCTTTGGTGAACAGGCGATCGGCACCTATATCGGGTCGGGCTCTGCCGAGCCGTTCCCACGGACCGTTTCTGCCGATTTGAGCATCAGCATCGATGCCATGCGGGAGTTCATCGCAGGCTGCTTCGCGGTCAAATTGTCGCGCACCGACTATGAGCGGGTGCTGTGTTTCAACATGCTCACGCGCGCCGATGTGCGTGCCGCGCTGATGGCGCGTGCGCTGGAAGCCGATACCGAACTGCGCGCTTTTAAGGGCCCCGTGCTGGTGAGCCATGGCCGCAAGGACACCATTGTGTTGCCCGCCACCGCTGAGCTGGTCAAACAACTCTGTCCGCAGGCGCAACTGTCGTGGTACGACGATGCCGGCCACGGCCCCTTCATCGAAGCGCCGCAACGCTTTAACGATGAACTTGCTCAGTTCGTGCACGCGTGCCACACCTGAGGGGTGGTCGGCCGCCCACTGTGCATGCAATTTTCCGATTGAACACCCGAGGAGGGTAGCGCCATGAAACTCGACGGACCACTGGTCAGCACCGACTGGTTGAGCAACCATCTCGGCGACCCGCAGCTGCGTATCTACGACACAACTATCTACCTCAAACCCAAGCCGGATGGTTTTGGCTATCAGCCCGAGAGCGGCTTGGCTGAGTGGCAGACTGAGCATATTCCTGGCGCCGGGTTCCTCGACGTGTTTGGGGAACTGTCCGATCGCAGCAGCGATATCCCGTTCATGATGCCAGCGGCGGCGCAGTTCGCCGCCACCATGGCCGCCCATGGTGTCGCTGATGACAGTACGGTGGTGCTCTACAACAAAGGCTTCCCGATGTGGGCAACCCGCGTGTGGTGGATGCTGCGCTCGATAGGCTTTGAGCAGGTTGCTGTGTTGAACGGTGGCTACGAAAAATGGAAAAAAGAAGGGCGTGCGACAGACGCACTGGCGCCGCGTCACGCCGCGGCTAAACTCACACCGCGACCTCGCCCCGAGATGTGGGCCGGCAAAGAGACCATGCTCAAGGTCGTGGCAGGGCAGGGCCCGGTCGCGATCAACGCCCTGGCGCCGGCGGTCTACAGTGGTGAGAAAAATCAGTATGGTCGGCCGGGTCACTTGCCGGGTACGTTTAATGTTTACTACGGCGATTTGATCGATCCCCAGAGCGGCGAATTTCTGCCACCGGAAAAACTGAAACCGTTGTTCGCCCAGAGTGGCGCGCTCGACGGCGGGCCGGTCATCGCCTACTGCGGTGGTGGCATTTCAGCGACGATGGACGCGCTGGCTTTATTGACCTGCGGGCAGGATCAGGTCGCGATCTACGATGGCTCGATGTCGGAATGGGTGCGCGATAAAAATCTACCGCTGAAGCTCGGCGCGCAACCATGAGCATCTCAGCACTGCCATTGAAACTTAACCAACCCCATCTCAAGGGAGGACGTTTGAAGTGAGTCAGCAACAGCGCGTCGACTACGCCGTCACCGACGGTATTGCCAATATCGCGATGCACCGTGCCCCGGTTAACGCCATCGATCATCCGATGATCGAAGCCATCCACGCTGCCATGCGTCGCGCTGATCAGGATCCCGCAGTGCGGGTGATGCTGCTGACCAGTGCCCTGGAGGGTATGTTCTGCGGTGGCATGGACCTGAAAATGGTGGCGCGGGGTGACGCGCTGGACCTGCGCGACTTTGTTTACAAGTTCTACATGGAGACCATGGACATCGTCTACCGGCTGACCAAGCCGATCATTGCGGTGATCAACGGCCCGGCGCGCGGGGCGGGTATGACGCTGGCGATTAATTGCGATATGACCGTGGCTGCCGACGACATCGACCTCGGCTATCCGGAAATCGACGTGGGTGTGATTCCAGCCATCCATTACGCCCATCTGCCGCGCCAGATCAGTCGCAACAAGGCCTTTGAACTGCTCTTTTGTGGCACGCCGATCGGTGCCCAGGAAGCGGCTCAATTAGGCATCATCAACTACGCCGTGCCACGTGTTGCGCTGATGGACAAGGCATTGGAGCTGGCGCAGGTGCTGGCGGCGAAGTCGCCCACCATCATGGCGCTGGGCCGGACATCGTTCATGCGTGCCAACGATCTCGACTATCGACGCAATGTCGAGAATCAGATCGAAACCCTGTGCAATGTGTTTTCCACCGACGATGGCCGCGAAGGCCTTAACGCCTTTGTCGAAAAGCGCAAACCACGCTGGACCGCCACCTGGCGCGGCACGCGTCAGGTTTAAGCGACACTGAGGGATCCCGAGACATGACTGAACCTGTATTGCTCGTTGACAAGGCCGACGGCCTGGCGGTGCTCACGCTCAATCGCCCGCAGCGGCTGAACGCCTTGTCACTCGAATTGCGCCGCGCTTTGTTTGAGACCTTCGCCGCGCTGGAGGCCGATAATGAAACGCGGGTGGTGATTCTGACCGGTGCGGGTCGGGCTTTCAGTGCCGGACTCGATCTGGAAGAACTCGGCAATGGCGCTGCGATGCACGGGCGCAAAGAAGTGTGGGGGGATACCGGTGCAGCGGTACGGTCCTTCAGCGGGCCCGTCATCGGTGCCATCAACGGTGCGGCAGTCACGGGCGGTTTCGAAATCGCCCTGGCCTGCGACATGTTGATCGCATCAAGCAACGCTCGTTTTGCCGACACCCACGGTCGTGTTGGTTTATTAGCGGGGTGGGGATTGAGTCAACGTTTGTCGCGCGTGATTGGTCTGGCACGGGCCAAGGAATTGTCCTTGACCGGCAATTTCCTCGGCGCTGAAACGGCCGAGCGTTGGGGTTTGGTAAATCGTGTGGTGCAGCCGGAATTACTGCTCGATACCTGTCGTGAGTTGGCCGCAGCGATGTTGAGCGTGGCGCCGGAGTTTCTAGCGCGTTACAAACGGGTTATCGATAGCGGTTATTACATGAGTCTGGAAGACGCCATGGCCTTCGAGGGGCGTGAGTCGCGAGCATGGAACGAGACGGTGAGCGCCTCCACCATCGAATCGCGGCGCGAGCAAATACTTGCACGCGGCAAACAGCAGGCGAGTGAATAAAGTTCAGTCAGCGGCCGGCGGTGGCATGGTGTCGGTCGCGCTCCGATAGGCAAGTAACAATACGGCCAGCACCACCGCGTTGAGCAGGTGCCAGAGAAAATGCGTACCGAGCGGCCACTGCACACACAGCGCAAGATCGACGCTGCGGGCCACCAGCGACACCATGAATAGCAGCGCGGCAAGCAACACCTCACTGCGTGCACGCAGGCGATAGTGCAGCACGCCCAGGATCACTAGCGTGAGCGCGGCTGGGCCGTAGGCCAGCGAGCCGTTCAGCACCATATCGGTGCGACTGGCTAAGGCCAGCGCCAGAACGTAAAGCAGCAAGCACGCCGCCGCTGCGTATGAACCAAGACTCAGCACACGACGCAAATACAAATGCAGGTACAGCACTTGCAGCAGGGCGATGGGAATGACATCGCATAACTGGGCCAGCGGTGACGCGAGGGTATGAAACAGCGCGCTGCCCACACCGATGGTGGCCAACAGGGTCGCCAGCACGCGCATGTCCAGACGTAGTCCGGCGGCGCGCCAAACCAGTAAGGCTGCGTAGAAAAAAGCGAGATTGGTGAGTGCGTTGAGCGGCTCGCCCAGCAGACCGGGAGCCACTCGCTCACAGTAAAGATCGAGCTGCACGCAGCCGTGATCAGGCGCAGCAACTGCTGGGCAACGATCCGCGTTATTCAGCGCTGGGCCAGACTTCTTCCAGGCTGCGCAGTGCGCCAACGGCATTCGGCCAGCCAGCGTAGTGCGCTGCGTGGGTGATCATTTCCACCAGTTTGTCGCGGGCTATGCCTAAGCGACGCGCGGCAGCGAAGTGGAAGCGCTGTTCGGGTTCGCGTGCCAACGCGACGAGGATCGTGCACGTGACTAAGGAGCGCTCTTCGAGGGCCAGCGCCTCGCCCTGCCACAC
>JANOXY010000766.1:0-3390 GCA_031418675.1 Pseudomonadota bacterium | reverse complement strand
CTTCTGCACGACAAGAAGATCGGCAATATTCGCGACATGCTGCCGGTGCTCGAAGCCGTGGCCAAGTCTGGCCGTGCGCTTTTGATCGTCAGCGAAGACGTCGAAGGCGAAGCTTTGGCGACCCTGGTCGTTAATAACATGCGCGGTATCGTCAAGGTTGCCGCGGTCAAGGCCCCGGGTTTTGGTGATCGCCGCAAGGCGATGCTCGAAGACATCGCGATTTTGACCGGCGGCACGGTCATCGCTGAAGAAGTGGGCTTGAGTCTGGAGAAGGCGGGTCTGGCCGAGCTTGGCAGCGCCAAGCGCATTCAGATCACCAAGGACAACACCACCATCATCGATGGTGCCGGTGACCAGAAGGCCATCGAGAACCGGGTCGCGCAGCTGCGCACGCAGATCGAAGAAACCAGCTCTGACTACGATCGCGAGAAGCTGCAGGAGCGTGTAGCCAAACTCGCTGGTGGCGTAGCCGTCATCAAGGTCGGCGCCGCGACTGAAGTTGAAATGAAGGAAAAGAAGGCACGCGTTGAGGATGCACTGCATTCGACCCGTGCGGCGGTCGAAGAAGGTGTGGTTCCCGGCGGTGGTGTCGCGCTGCTGCGTGCCCAGGCCAAGGCCAAGGCCGTCAAGACGGACAACGAAGACCAGCGCATTGGTGTCAACATCCTGGTGCGAGCATTGGAAGAGCCGATTCGTCAGATCGTAGCCAATGCCGGCGAAGAACCGTCGGTTGTGACGGCCAAGGTTGCCGAGGGCAAGGGTAACTTCGGTTACAACGCCCAGACCGGCGAGTACGGCGACATGATCAAGATGGGCATTCTGGACCCGACCAAGGTCGCGCGCACGGCACTGCAGAACGCAGCGTCGGTTGCTTCGCTTATCCTGACCACAGAAGCCATGGTGGCCGAAGCACCGCGTAAGGATGCCGGCGGTGGTGGTGGTGGTATGCCTGACATGGGCGGCATGGGTGGTATGGGCGGTATGGGCGGCATGATGTAAGCGTTCTGCCCAGAACCCTGTGCTAGAGAACCCCGCTTCGGCGGGGTTCTTTTTTGCGGCGGCTCGGAATTCGCCGCTGCACTCAGTCTTGTGGCTGGCCCATGGCGTCGTCGTCGCCGTTGGCGGCTTGTGGCGGCTGAAATACGCGACTTTGAGTTTTGAAGGGTATGCGTGCCGTGCTTGGTGCAGCACCCCCAGTTCCGTTTGCACCTGGCCGACCAGGAGCCTTGCGCTGTGGTGTTGGCGGCGGCGCTTTTGCGCGGCCAGCCCCGGGGGCTTGACCAAAGGGCTTGGCCTTGGTGGTCGGAACTTTGGGCTTAGTCATGCTTATCTCCACGGGTGGGCGCCGCCCGCAGCAACTTTCCAAGCGGCTGTAAGGTCAGGCTGCGCGACTATGGTTCTTGGATTTTACTCGCGAGTTGTTGGCGCCAGCCTGCGCTCGGACGTGACCGCCGCGCGACTCGCCCTTGATCTCCACTGTGATGGTGATATCCGCGCGAATTCCCACAACTGCTTCTTTGCTTCGCACGACTTACTGTCAGCTACGCCTGCGACCAATCCATACTAGCCGATCTGGCGTCGAGGCACCTGTACGTCATCGCACATAAACAATGGGCGGGGCCCGATGCCACGGGATTGAGCGCCTCGTTGTGAGCGACTGCGAGCAGAGGGGAATCGCACGCGATGAACAATGCCGGTCAATGGCCGCGCAATCGATAGCCAACGCCGCTCCGCATCACTCAAGGGGCGGTGAAAAAGGCATAGCCGTTACGCCCACTGCGCTTGGCCCGATACATCGCACTATCGGCACAGCGCAGTGGCGCCTCGCCATCGCGCCCATCTCTGGGATAGATGCTGATGCCGATGCTAGTAGTGATGGCCAGTTGATGACCATCAATATCATGGGGTTCGGCCAGGGTTCGTAGCAGCGTCGTGGCGCTGGCCGCTGCATCTGCAGCCCCTGATACCTCGCTCAGCAGTACGACGAATTCGTCGCCGCCGTGACGACATACCGTATCGGAGCCACGCACGCTATCCACCAATCGGCAAGCGACCGAGATCAGCAGCCGATCACCACGTCCATGGCCGAGTGTATCGTTGATTGCCTTAAAGCCGTCCAAATCGAGAAACAACAACGCAAACTGCCGACCATAGCGCCGCGCCAGCGCGATGGCATTGGTCACGCGATCGCTCAACAGCAGTCGATTAGGCAAATCCGTCAGGACATCATGTTGCGCGAGATGGGTCATATCACGCGCATTGGCGCGCAGGCGGCTGACGTCGCGGAAAACAATGACGGCGCCGGTCAGTTCACCGTTTTTGTCGTGAATCGGCGCAGCAGAATCCTCGATTAGGTATTCACGGCCGTCTCTACTCACGAGCATGCAATTGGCCGTGAGATCGACGGTGCGATTTTCCTGTAAAGCGCGCAGCAAAGGATTCGCGGCCGCCCGGCGGCTGGTCTCATCAATGATGTTGAATACCTCCATGGTTGGTTTGCCAAGCGCGTCCTGGTCATTAACGAACCGGGGATGTCAACTGAGATGATGTTCAAGCGGCTTCTTGCGGCTGGCACGCCGCACCGACTTAGGACAACCGTCGTCTTTTTGGGCGTGCCTGGCCTGTGACGCGCTTGCGCCCATGGCGGCCGCCCCGCAGCAGCGCCTTTCGGGTCACCCTCAAGCCGATTACCCTTGCACCATGAATGCACCTGCCGTCACCCGTCCCGCTTCAGCACGGCGCTTATCCGCAGTGATCTTCGGCGCCGTGCTGATCCTCGGTGTATTGCTGTTGTGGGCGACGCGAGCACCGTTGGCGACGTGGGCCATCGAAGACGTCATGAACGATCAGGGTCTGTGTCCGTGCGAAGTTGAGGTTGTCACCCTGGGGCTGTCCCATAGCACCCTGCGTCTGCACCGCAGCGCGCTCGGCACTGTTGCGCGTATCGACGTCGATTATGGTGTGGGTGATGAAGTCGACCAGCTTATCGAGCGCCTGCGCATCGAAGGTGCCAATCTCACCTTGGCCTGGCACGACGGCAAACTTTCGCCGCTATTGGCCACCCGCACGGGCGCTGGCCACGGCGCTGGCGCCTTCCCGCTTGCGCGGATCGAAGTGGTCGATTCCAGAATCAGCCTGAGCGTCGACTCAACGCTGGTCGTAGCCACATTCGCTGGCACGGTTGAGCGTGATCCCCAACTGACAGGGAACCTCGAACTCACCGTGCAGGCCCCGCAGGGTCAGCTGCACGGCAACGTACAGGTACATGCTCTGCAAGACGGCGCAATGGAAGCCCTGTTTGTCATCAAGGCGGGTGATGTGACAGTCGAATCCGTTGCGGTCAGGGGCGTGATGGGCACGCTGCGGGCAGTCGCTGGCGCTCAGGGTCTG
>JANOXY010000765.1:0-3904 GCA_031418675.1 Pseudomonadota bacterium | reverse complement strand
CTATGCCGGTCGTGTCGCCTACAACTTCCTGTCGGTCGAAAAAAACCCCGGCGCCCCCGGTACCAAAATCGACACTGAAGTCCGACGACACGAACGGCGTCTTGAAGGCGTCATAGGTGGTCGAGTAGAACGGGCCGTTCAGTTCCTGGCGTTCCGCCGGCGCCAACAGGCGCCCTGCCCAGATATTCAAGTAAGGATTGATCTCGAACTTGGCGATAGCGTCCAGCACAACAAATTCTTCCAGCGCGCTGTTGCCGCAGAACACACATTCGGTGTTGAGCTCGAACTTGATGTATTTATGAATCTGGCCATTGATATAGATACGCGCGTTGTCAGCGTTGAAGTCAGTGCCCCAATCACCGTTGGGGGCGTTGTCTTCCATGGCAGTGAACGAACCGCGCGCAGCCGCGCCGATGCTGATCCACTTGGTGTCATCGATTGTTATCTTGCCGCCCGCATTTACCGCTGCCGCGCCGAGCAGCAGTCCACCAGCCAATAAGACCGATATAGGCCCATTGTTCTTGGTCATTGAGAATCTCCTTCAGAGGTCATCGTGCATTGGGCCTGTCCGGGCAGGAGTCCCTGTGCGAACTTCGTGCCAGGCGGCATAATTGAAGAAAATCATTTGCTTAAATCCCATTGCAGAGTGGTTCGCTCGCGCCTGCGCACAAGTACGGTGCGGGTTTGCTGCACGCGCACAGAAATAGCGATGAAAGCGACAGGTGCCGGTAATTTGTCGCGTTAAACGCAACACGCAGCGAAGCGGCAGCTCCCGATTGCGCGCTGACAAAATGGGACGCGATGGGCTATCGCTGCGCTGCTGTGCGCTTTCTCACGGCACAGGCAGGACGCTGGCGGGCAATATTCACAACCGAGGGTGGTCGACAGCCGTGCGAACCCCCGGTGCTGAACTGCCGCGGGTTTTGTAATGGAGCTACATCGGTGTCGAGTGCCGCCACGAACGTCGCTTTTCCCCTGACACCAGGTCAGCTCGCTGCATTGTCAGGGCGTGCCACGACCGAGAACTTCGCGCGGCAGAGTGTGATCGTCAACGAGGGTGATCCGACCGACGCGATTTAAATCGTCCTTGAAGGCAGCGTACGGATCTTCCTGACCGACCCTAAAGGCAAGGAAGTCACGCTGAATGTGATGGGCAAAGGTGAATATTTTGGCGAGCTGACATTGGACGGCGGGCCGCGCTCGGCGTCGGTCGTGACGCTGGAACCCTGTCGTTTCATGATCATCCCGCGCGAATCACTGGAAAGCGTGTTTGCCACCCATCCCGAATTAGCGATGCACCTGGTGCACAAGCTCATCGGCCGTGTACGGGTTTTGACCGAACGGGTCAAAAGCCTTGCCTTGCAGGATGTTTACGGACGCTTTCGCAGTCTGCTCGAAGAACTGGCGGTTGAGCGCGATGATGTGCGGGTGGTGGAGGGTCGCATGACCCAGTCCGATATCGCCAGCCGCATCGGCGCCTCGCGCGAAATGGTCAGCCGCATCCTGAGTGATCTCAAAACCGGCGGATACGTCACCCAGGCTAGGCAGCGCATCGTTATCCATAAGAAGCTACCGGCCGAATGGTAAGCGCGGGCGTTAACCAGTAAGCCCGCACAAGCCTGTTAGAATCGTGCCCGATGTTAAGCCTAGATGCAGTGGCGGTGCGACGTGGCGGTCGCCTGTTGTTCGACAATGCCAGCGTGGCCATTCATGACGGCCAGCACGTCGGTATTACGGGCGCCAACGGCACCGGCAAGACCACGCTGTTCAAGTTGCTGCTTGGCGAACTTGGCCCGGATCAAGGCAATGTGCGTCTGCCGGCAAATCTGCGTACGGCGCACATGGCCCAGGAAGTGGGTAGCAGCAGCGCCAGCGCACTCGACTATGTGATCGATGGTGATCAGCGGCTGCGTCGTTTTGAACGTGCGCTCAGTGACGCTGAAGCAGCGGGCGACGATGCGCGTATCACCGCGGCCCACGCCGAGCTCGATCATATCGATGGCTATAACGCGCACTATCGCGCCGCCCAGTTGTTACACGGCCTGGGCTTCAGTCAGACGGATTGTATGCGGCCGGTTGCGGAGTTCTCTGGTGGCTGGCGCATCCGGCTCAATCTTGCCCAGGCCCTGATGTGTCCCAGCGATCTGCTGCTGCTCGACGAACCCACCAATCATCTCGACCTCGACGCCACCAATTGGCTCGAAGACTGGCTGAAGCGCTATGCCGGCACCTTGTTGTTGATCTCCCACGACCGCGATTTCCTTGATGCTGTGGTAACCCACATCGTGCATATCGAACACCAACAGGTGCGGCTTTATCGCGGCAATTATTCGGCTTTTGAAGTGCAGCGTGCCGAACGGCTTGCCCAGCAGCAGACCCTCTACGAGCGTCAGCAGCAGCGCATGGCGGAAATCGAAACCTTCGTGCGGCGTTTCCGTGCCAAAGCGTCCAAGGCGCGCCAGGCCCAGAGTCGTCTCAAAGAACTCGAGCGCATGCAGACCGTGGCGGCGGCCCATGTCGATTCGCCTTTTGACTTTCGCATACTGGAAGCGGATCGCGTTTCCGATCCGCTGCTCAGCCTGAACGACGTGGCGGTGGGCTACGCAGGTCACGCGGTGCTGCGCGATATCAAACTCAATCTGCATCCGGGTTCGCGTATCGGTTTGCTGGGCGCCAACGGCGCGGGCAAGTCGACGTTCATCAAAACCTTGATGGCCGAACTGACGCCCTTGCGTGGGGTGCTGACACCGGGTACCCATCTGCGCATCGGCTATTACGCCCAGCAGCAACTCGAAGTGCTGGATCTGGATGCCAGCGCGACGCTGCATATCCAGCGTCTGTCGCCGCAGGCCTCCGAACAGAAGATCCGCAATTTTCTCGGTGGCTTTGATTTCCACGGCGATGCGGCGCTGGCGGCGATCCGGCCCTTCAGTGGTGGTGAGAAGGCACGCCTGGCGCTGGCGCTGGTCGCCTGGCAGCAGCCCAATCTGCTGTTACTTGTCGAGCCCACCAATCACCTCGATCTGGAAATGCGCCAGGCTTTGACCTTGGCCTTGCAGGAATTTGGCGGCGCGATCGTGCTGGTCTCCCACGATCGCTACCTGCTGCGCAATTGTGTTGATGAGTTTTATCTCATCGAAGACGGGTATATGCAGCCCTTCGACGGTGATCTCGACGATTATCACCGCCGTCAACAAAGCCGCGAGCGCGCGGATGATGTGGAAGATTCGGCGCTTGTCGCGGGTGGTACCACCCCCAGCGTGACGCGCGGCAAACAGGCACGTCAGCAGGCCGCTGCGCGGCGAGCGCAGATCGCGCCGGCCCGCGCGGCGGTGAAAAAACTCGAAACGGCCATCGACAAACTGCAGGTGCAATTAGCTGCGCTTGGCGAGCGTCTGGCCGATACAGCGCTCTACGAAGCGGCGCGTAAGAGTGAACTCACGGCGCTGTTGCACGAGCGCGCTGGTTTGCAACAGGCGCTGGCGGCGCTGGAGAGCGACTGGCTGAACCGTCAGGAAGAACTCGAGCAGCTCGAACAGGAATTCGAACAGTCAGCCTGAGGCCGCAGTTAATGCAGACGCGGCGCGGATGCGGTGTCATCGTCGCCACGCTCCTTGCTGACGGAGGCAGTGGCATCGGCCTTGCGCGCGTTCAGCCAACGCACAAAGTCGCCGGCCGGCATCGGACGTGCCAGATGAAATCCCTGCACTTCGTCGCAGCGGTGGGCGCGCAAAAAGGCCAATTGCGCCTCGTTTTCCACCCCTTCAGCGATCACTGACAGTTGCATGCTGTGGGCCATCGCTATCACGCCACGGGTGATGGCGGCGTCGCCGGCATCGCTTACCAGATCGCGGATGAAGGACTGATCTATCTTGACCTGATCAACCGGCAGCGCTTTCAGATT
>JANOXY010000764.1:0-6776 GCA_031418675.1 Pseudomonadota bacterium | reverse complement strand
CCTTGATCTCGCCCTCGGCGAAACCAAGTTCCACTTCCTGAAACTGACTCTTGGCGTCCTTGGGAAGCAGGCGATACCAATCGTAACCATCCGTCGCGCCAAGGTGCGTGATGGTGTATTGGGTGGCGGGATCAAACTCGGCACTCAATAACGCTGCCGGCGTCCCGGGTGCATCGGCAGTAACCTGGTTGATGGTCACCTGTGCAAGATCCTCATCGTAGATCCACAGCTTGACACTGTCGGACACGATGACCTGCTGGTAAGGCTCACGGTAATTCCAGCGAAATCGTCCGGGCCGTTGGATGCTGCAATCTCCGTGCGCGGTCTCCAGCAGCTCACCGGTCTCATCAAACCGCTGCTGTTCAAAACTCGCGCTATAGGAACGCAGGTTCTTCAAGTATTCCGTCAAGGGCGTGGTGTCATCGGCGTGCGCGGCAACTGCTGCTGCTGCACCGATGACCAGGAGAAGGCGCAGTGCCCACCTCGGGCGTGTCATGGTCATCAGTCTTTGGGCGGCGGTGGCGCCAGCACTTCACGGCTGCCATTGGATTGCAGCTCACCGACAACTCCCGCGCGTTCCATTTCTTCGACCATGCGCGCCGCACGGTTGTAGCCAATCTTCAGACGGCGCTGAATGCCGGATACCGAAGCACGTCGAGATTCAGTGACGATGCGCACCGCGTGGTCATAGAGGTCGTCTTGCTCACCATCACTGCCGAAATCGCTGCCACCAACCGCGCCGCCGGCGTCTTCGAAGCCGTCCATCGGTCCGTTAAGGATGGCATCCACGTATTCCGGTGCGCCGCTCGCACGCAAGCGTTCGACGACTTTGTGCACTTCTTCGTCCGAGACAAAAGCACCGTGTACACGCTGCGGAATCGCCGTACCGGGCGGCAGGTAAAGCATGTCGCCGTGGCCCAACAAAGTCTCGGCACCCTGCTGGTCCAAAATCGTGCGCGAATCAATGCGCGAAGACACTTGAAACGCGATGCGGGTCGGGATGTTGGCCTTGATGAGGCCGGTTATGACATCGACCGACGGCCGCTGGGTCGCGAGGATAAGGTGAATGCCCGCTGCGCGGGCCTTCTGTGCCAGGCGCGCAATCAGTTCTTCGACCTTCTTGCCGACCACCATCATCATGTCGGCGAGCTCGTCAATAATGACGACGACATAGGGCAGCTTGCCGAGGTCGGGTGCCGGACCCGCTTGCGGATCGACCACGCGGTAAAGCGGATCGCGCAGTGGTGTGCCCTTTTCTATGGCTTCCTCGACCTTACGATTGTAGCCACCGACATTGCGCACACCGAGCGCCGACATCAGTTTATAGCGACGCTCCATTTCGGCCACACACCAGCGCAAGGCGTTGGAAGCCTCTTTCATGTCGGTCACGACCGGCGCAAGCAAAGCCGGAATCCCCTCGTATACCGACAGTTCCAGCATCTTCGGATCGATCATGATGAGCCGCACGTCGCTAGGCGCCGATTTGTACAACAAGCTCAGAATCATGGCGTTCAAAGCCACCGACTTACCCGCACCGGTGGTACCCGCGACCAGCAGATGCGGCATACGCGCCAGATCAACCACCGTCGGCAGACCGGAAATATCCTTACCCAGCGCCATGGTCAAAGGCGAGGTGCTGCGCTCGTAGACTTCGGACTTCAAGATGTCCGACAGCGCCACGATCTCCCGTTGTTCATTTGGTATCTCGAGACCGATGCAGGTCTTGCCCGGAATTACCTCCACCACGCGCACGCTCACGGTCGACAGCGAACGGGCGAGATCCTTAGCCAGACCGGTGATTCGGCTCGCTTTGATGCCGGGTGCCGGTTGCAATTCGAAGCGGGTAATGACCGGACCGGGATGGACCGCGACCACTTCCACTTCGATGTGAAAGTCACGCAGCTTCATCTCGACCTGACGCGACATCGCTTCCAGTGCTTCCGGTGAATAACCGCCGCCCCGCACTATTGGTGTATCGAGCAAGCTAAGTTCGGGCAATTCACTCGGTTCGCGACGCTCAAACAGCGCTTCCTGGCGCTCACGCTCGACCCGCTGGCTGGGTGCCGCGGTCACAATACGCGGCTCAATACGGGTGGGCGGACGTTGTTCGATTTTCTCGGTTTCTTCCTTGAGCGTAGCGACCCGCTCACGCTTGGCGCGCCAACCTCGGCTATAGTCCGCAAAATCATCGCGGCGCAGCGCGGCCCAATCCCAGAACCGCAGGGCATAGTCACCCAGGGTGTCCATCAGCCACAGCCAGGACATGCCGGTAAACAGGGTAAAACCCGTCAGGAAAGCCGCAATCAGCAGCAGACAACCACCCGTGACGCCAAAGCCCGCAAACGCCGCACCACCAATGACGTGACCCAGTATGCCGCCGGAGTTGTGGGGTAGTTCAGCGAAGGTGCCGCTCGCACGTACCCAAAACAATCCACAGCCCGTCACAAGGGTGCAAACAAAGCCAAGCGATCGCACACTCATATGCAGGTAGTCAGCGAAAAAGTCTTCGGCGCCTTCCTGGTAGATCACCCAAGCGCTGAAAACCACCATCACCGGTAACAGGTGCGCAAAGTGGCCAAAAAGATAAAGAGCAACGTCGGCTATCCAGGCCCCAACCAGTCCACCCTGGTTATGGATGACCGCCCCGGTGCCCGTGTGGGACCAACCCGGATCGCTGGGATGGTGTGACCACAAAGCGATCAGCACGAACAGGGAAACTCCGCCGAGGGCGATCAAAGCCGCCTCACGCAGGCGCTGCACGGCCTGGCGCGTGAAGGAAATGGCGAAATCGGATTCTTTGCTGCGGACCGCGTGCGTCATATCGTTGATATTGTTGATCCGATTGATCGAATAAACGCATGTAATGTAAAGAAAAGCGATGGTATCTCGTAATCTGGATGAACTCCAGCATGAAAGCTAAGGAAAAGATGGCGATCCTTGCCAGGCGGCCCGTCACGGTCCTGATAACCGTCTTGATCCTAACGGTGATGGCCTATGGCGCCGTATGCGCGGGCTTCTACCTCCGGCAGGACCGGCTGGTGTTCCAGCCTGAGCGCGGGCCGGGCGCCACTCCGGCCGGTCACGGGCTGTCGTTCGAGGACCTCAGAATTCAGGCCTCCGACGGCACAAAACTGGCGGCCTGGTACGTCCCGGGCCGAAGCAGCGGACGCACCGTTCTGTTGCTGCACGGCAATGGTGGCAATATCTCACGCTACTTGCGCACGCTGACGGTGCTGCACCAACTCGGTCACGCTGTGTTAGCGCTCGATTATCGTGGCTATGGCGCAAGTGAGGGGCAACCCTCTGAACTCGGCCTTTATCAGGATGCCGCGGCGGCTTTCGACTACCTGACCAGCGAGAAAAAAATCCCGCCGACACAAATCGTCGTCTACGGGCGCTCACTGGGTGGCGCAGTCGCGACCTGGTTGGCTGCCCATCGACGGCCGGGTGCCTTGGTCCTGGAATCGACATTCACCCGCCTCAGCGACGTCGGCAGTTATCGTTATCCGTGGCTCCCGGTGCGTCTGCTATCGCGCAACGCCTTTGATTCCGTCGCGCAAATGGCGGCGGTGCATTGCCCTGTGCTGGTTGCCCACGGCCTGGCGGACACCACAGTGCCCACGGCTTTGGGTCGCGCGCTCGCCCGCGCGGCAGGGCCCAAAGCGACATTTCTCGCGCTGCCCGGTGACCATAACGACGCGTTCATTAAAGCTGGAGCAGCGTATTACCGACATCTTGACCAGTTCATGCGCGGTACACCCAGCGATTGACCGCCTGCCGCCCTTCTGCGAGATTGCCGAGGTCCCCTCCTTGCACCCCATGCTAAGCCTGTGAAAATCCAGTTTTTTTCCGACGTCCATCTGGAGTTCGGGCCCGCCCCTCTGGTGGTGACCGATGCCGATGTGATCGTCGCTGCGGGGGACGTCAATATTGGCGCGACGGGGGTTGCGTGGCTCAAAGCCAGCGGCAAACCGACCATCTACGTGGCCGGCAATCACGAGTACTACGGCGGTGATATCACCCAGGTGCAGCGCGAAATCCGCGCGGCCGTGGCTGGCAGCACAGTGCAGTTTCTCGAGTGCGACAGCACAGAAATCGGCGGCGTACGTTTCCTGGGCACCACTTTGTGGACTGATTTTCAGGGCGAAGACCCGGCGGTCATGGACACCCTGCGCGACAACATGAACGACTACCAGCAGATTACCTACCGCGGACGCCTGCTCGACCCCCAAGACCTGGCTGACTTCAATCGCGCCTCGCGGGCATGGCTGCAAACACAGCTGGCCGACACCCACTGCGGCCCAACGGTCGTCGTCACCCACCACGCGCCACTGTTCGCCAGTTGGCGGGCCAGCCCGGACTCGCTGTTCATGCCAGCCTACTGCAACGATCTCAGTCGACTCATGCACCAGTACCCCGTGGATCTTTGGGTACACGGGCACGTGCATGCCCGCTCTGACTACCAGACCAATACCTCACGGGTGGTGTGCAACCCGCGCGGTTACGATGGTTATCAGCTGGTGGATGGCTTCGACATTGCGCGCCACATCGAAATCAACTGAGCCCAGCCATCGGAGCGGGTGAACTGCAGCGGTGTGCTAGCATTCCGCGTCCGCTTCAATTCATTTAGTGCAGCACAATCATGGCCGCCAAGAAGAGCACCTACCGCATCACCTTCGTCAATCAAGGCAAGGTTTACGAGATCTATGCGCGCAACATCCATCAGAGCGGACTATTCGGCTTCATCGAGGTGGAGAATATTCTGTTCGGCGAAAAATCTTCGTTGCTGGTGGACCCCTCCGAGGAACACCTGAAATCTGAATTTGACGGCGTCAGCCGCACTTACATCCCTATGCATTCCGTAGTGCGTATCGACGAAGTAGAAAAGACTGGCACCGGCAAGATCACCCGAGCGGAGGGCAGCAGTGACAAGGTCGCACCCTTTCCTGTGTTCGCACCCGGCCACGAATCGCCCAAGTCCTAGGACCTGTTGCGCACTCGGCGCGGGACTGGCCTGCTTGGTCCTGGCACTTTCTGCCGTAGCCGCCAACGTTTCGTGGAAAGTGAGTTCCTCACCGATCGCCAAGGGCAGTCCATGGGCTGTGGTGCGCAGCGTCAACGGCGAAGAACTGGCGCTCTACAGCGACCGGCAGAATAAGGTGCACCTGCAATTCAAGATTGCCGGCACTTTCAAGCAGTTCGCACCCGGTCGTTGCCCAACCTTTCAAATTGACACCCTGCAACCGCTTTACCACCTCGCCGTTGACAAGGACGGTCATCTTGACAACAAGCGCGCGCTCATTGATGTCGGGGCCGTGCGCAATCGTGTGCTGGTTTCCGGTATGGTCGATCAGCTCATGAATGGGAAGCAGATCGTGTTTCGTTACGTCACCAGCGATGGTACCTATCACGAGGCGGATTTCCCCTTAACCGGCTCGGCCCTAGCCATCGGCCGCGCACTCGGACGCAGTGTGCGTGTGCGCACCAAGTAGCCGAGGAAGGATGTAGTGCGCATCACAGTGCTGGATTCGCTGGCGGCGATCGAGCCCGCGGAATGGGATGCGCTGGTGGGTGACCACCCATTCCTGCGCCACGGATTTTTGCATGGACTCGAGGCGACCAATTGTCTGGCGCCGCAAGGTTGGTATCCACAACATCTCGCGGTCTACGACGGCGACACCCTGAGCGGCGCGCTACCGCTGTACGTTCGCGACAACTCCTACGGCGAGTTTGTCTTTGATTGGAGCTGGGCCGAAGCCTTTGAACGCGCCGGTGGGCGCTACTATCCGAAGCTGGTCAGCGCCGTGCCCTTTTCACCGGTGAGTGGTCCACGTCTGCTGATAGCGCCCCATGTAACCGACCGCGCCGCGGTCAGCCGCCTTCTGGTCGATACTGCCCTGCGCGCCGTTGAGGATAATCAGTTTTCGTCCTGGCATTGTCTGTTTCCCGACGAAGCAGAACTACCGTCCTATGATCAGGCGGGTTTGTTGCGGCGCCTGGGGTGTCAATACCACTGGTTTAATCATGACTATCGCGATTTCGATCATTTTCTGTCGGATCTGAACTCCAAGAAGCGCAAACAGATCAAACGCGAAAGGCGCATCGTTGCCGAGCACGATGTAATCATCGAAGTGATGACGGGGCCCGAGATCAGTGCCGATCACTGGTCGATATTCCATGGCTTTTACTGTTCGACGTTTGAACGCAAATGGGGTGAACCGCGTCTCAACGAAGCGTTCTTCCAGAGCCTCGAGCAACGACTGCCAGGCTGCGCGGTGCTGATCATGGCGCGTGCCGGTGAGCGTTACGTGGCCGGCGCTTTTGCGCTCAAGAGCGCTACCACCTTGTATGGCCGACACTGGGGTTGCAACGCACAGTTCGACAACCTGCATTTTGAGCTGTGTTACTACCAGACCATCGCTTATTGCATTGAACACGGCCTGGGCAAACTCGACGCCGGTGCACAAGGTGAGCACAAGCTCGCACGAGGATTTGTGCCAGTGAATACCTGGTCGACGCACTGGATCGCCGAAGCCGGCTTCCGCCGCGCAGTCGGCGACTTCGTCAAGCGTGAACAGCAGGCGATGGCGCAGCACATCATCGGACTTTCCGGCCATGTTGCGTTCCGGCAGGAATGACAAGACCGGGGCTGCGCCGGTTGTGAACGCGCGGCGTTTCCTTGCGCCGCTGTACGGGGTCAGCAGCCAGCGCATTAGCGCCGATTTCCCGCCGTTGAGTGACGCCCTGGACGAGCCCAACGGGCTGCTCGCTGTTGG